>CAJFPI010000078.1 GCA_904398675.1 uncultured Oscillospiraceae bacterium | reverse complement strand
GATGGTGGCGCCGTGGGTCATGGCGGCGGTCATGGCCAGCACCATGCCAAAGCAGTGGAACATGGGCACCTGGATCATCATGCGGTCCGCGGTGGAGAGATCCATCCGGTCGCCGATGCACTTGCCGTTGTTGACGATGTTGTGGTGGGTCAGCATGACGCCCTTGGGGAAACCGGTGGTGCCGGAGGTGTACTGCATGTTGGCCACGTCGTAGGGGCTGACGGCGGCGGCGCGGCGGCGCACCTCCTCCAGAGGCGTGCGGCTGGAGCGCTCCAGCATCTCCTCCCAGGTCATGCACCCCTTCATCCGGAACCCCACGGTGACGATGTTGCGCAGGAAGGGCAGGCGCTTGCAGTGGAGGGGCTGGCCGGCCCTGGCGGTCTCCAGCTCCGGGCACAGCTCCTGGACGATCCTGGCGTAGGGGCTGTCCCGATAGCTCTCGATCATCACCAGGGTGTGGGTGTCGCTCTGGCGCAGGAGATATTCCGCCTCGTGGATCTTGTAGGCGGTGTTCACCGTCACCAGCACGGCGCCGATCTTGGTGGTAGCCCAGAAGGTGAGGTACCACTGGGGTACGTTGGTGGCCCAGATGGCCACCTTGTCCCCGCTCTTGACCCCCATGGCAATGAGGGCCTGTGCCACCTGGTCCACATCGTCCCGGAACTGGCTGTAGGTCCTTGTGTAGTCCAGCGTGGTGTATTTCAGCGCCAGCTGGTCGGGAAACTCCTCCACCATGGCGTCCAGCACCTGGGAAAAGGTTTTTTCGATCAAGGTCTCCTTCTTCCAGATAAACTTTCCGGTGCCGGCCTTGTTTTTATAGAGGTGCTTTTTCTGGCGGCGGGGATTGCCGAACCGGCCCATAAACACGGCAAAGTGGGTGAGGACCATCTCCAGGTCCTCCACGCCCCAGGCGGGCTCCCAGCGGCAGGAGACATATCCGTCGTAGTTCACCGACCGCAGGGCGTTTACCATGTCCTGAATGGGCAGCCTGCCCTCGCCCACCAGCTCGTTGGTAAAGTAAGGCGTCCCCTCCTCCGGGACGCCGTCGGTGATGCGGACATGGCGGACATAGGCGCCCAGATTGGTGATGGTTTTCTCCGCGCTCTCTCCAGCGAAGAAGTAGGTATCGAACATATTCCAGCAGGCGGCCAGATGGTCGCTGGCAAAGTGGTTGAGCACATCCCGCAGCCGCTCCGTATCGGCCATGCCGCCGGCTGTCTCCACAAGCAGGACCAGCCCCGCCGCCTCGGCGGCCTCCAGATAGGGCGCCAGCGCTGCAGTGATGACGTCCAAATCCCTGCTGGCGGTGAATACCGTCACATAGGGGACCAACAGATCCCCGGCGGCGCGGATCGCGTCAAAAATCTCATCCGCCGCCGCAGCGTCGGTAAAGTCGGCGGCTGTGCCGACGCAGGGGATATCCAGCCCCTGCTGGACCATCCGTCGCTTGGCGGACACCGCCAGCTCCGGATTGGTGGGACTGGTGCGCTGGCAGAAGGCCGGGCTGCGGACCGAGTCGATCTCCACGCCCTGAACGCCGGTGCTGGCCGCCGCGGCGCAGAAATCAAACCAGTCTTTTCCCGCCCAGCCGCGGGTAGAATAGGAGAGTTTCATGGTGCATCCTCCATTGTCAATGTAATTAAGCGGGCATTTTCACGGGCCGCGCAGGGTTTTGCCGCCGGGGCGGCGGCATCAGGCCTCCTCGTAGACGATCTTGTTCAGCGCGCTGATGTAGGCGCGGATGCTGGCGCCGATCACATCGGTGGAGATGCCGGTGCCGGAGTAGAGGCGGCCGCCGCTGCGGAGCTTGACCAGGGCCGAGCCCATGGCCTCCCGCCCCTCGGTGACGGTCTGAATCTGGAAATCGTCCAGCTCATAGTGGTGGCCGATGGCCTGCTCGATGGCCAGGAACGCCGCATCCACCGGGCCGTCGCCGTTGGCCACGCTGGCCATCCGCCGCCCGTCCTTCTCCAGCGTCACGCTGCTCATGGCGCCGATGGTGCCGCCGTTGGTGACGAGATAGTCTGCAATTTGGTAGGTGGAGGGTACCTGCAGGGCGGTGGAGGCGATGATGGCGTCCATCTCCCGGGTCCCCACAAAGTGTTTCTTCTCCGCCACAGTCTGGAAAGCCTCGTAGACCTTGGCGGTGTCCTCCTCGCTGAGCTCATAGCCCATTTGGCGCACCACCTTCACCATCTCGGAGATGTCGTCCCCGGCGGAGAGGCAGACGCCCGCAATATCGCTGCCCACGCCGCTGTCAAAGGGGGAGCCCTCGCTGCGCTGGCTCTGGAGCAGCCACTGCATCTGCTTGGCCGCCCGGCTCAGCTCGGTGGTGCGGAGGTTCGTTGCGATGCCCAGGGCGTCGCCCCTGACCCCTGCAAACTTGGCAAAATCCACCACATTGGGGAAGTCCATGGCAGCGATGGAGGTCTTCACCGCGCCGGCCCCGGCGGAGATGGCCGCCGCCGCGCAGGCAACCGACATCTTCAGCATGTCGCTGATCTCCACGCCCACGGTCACATGGGCAAGGCCGGGCACATTGGCATAGGCCTCCTGCAGGAACCTCGTCCACTCCTCCGGCATCATGACCCCGGCGCTGTCGCACAGGGTGATCTGTGCCGCCCCCGCGTCAATGGCTGCCGCAATCACCTCATAGAGGAAGGCGCTCTCGGCCCGGGTGGCGTCCACGGCGGAGAACTCCACGTTCTCCGTATAATACCGCGCCCTGGCCACCAGCGCCTTCACCAGCTCCAGCATGGCGGGACCCTTCTTATGGCACTGGTACTCCATCTGGATGGCGGAGACAGGAGCCGTCACATGGAGGGCGGGCTTTTTGGCGCCTTTGATGCTCTCCCACGCCGCATCCACGCTCTCCTCGGTCATGCCGCAGGAGGCGGACAGGGTAGACACCGCCGTCACACCGGCAATGGTCTTGTTCGCCAGGGCGTCGGCCACCGGGTCCTGAATGACCGGCAGCTCGATCACGTCCACCTTCAGCCGGTCCAGGGTGCGGGCGATCTCAATGCGCTCTTTAAAGCTGATGGCGGCGGCCCGCTGGGCCTCGCGGAGGGTCACGTCGGAAATTTTGATCGTCTTCATGGTTCCTGCTCCTTTTATCTCCAAATAATTTTCTCTTGTTGGATAAGGCCGGCGCCGGCCGGGTCCCTGCGGTTGGAATAAAGCAAAACGTCCCAGGAGTGAATCATCACTCCTGGGACGATAAAAGCAAGTTTACCGCGGTACCACCCGGATTTGCGCGAAGGCGCACACTCTGTAAGGCTCCAACAAGCCTCTGCCTTCGATAACGGGGGCCTCCGTGATTCCCTACTGGGGAACAAGCCCGTTGGGGAATCCAGCTCCGGTGCCAGCCGCCAAGCCGCCGCTTCCCGGCTCGCACCAACCGCCGGTTCTCTGAAAGCCATCACAGCAAGGCATAACACCTTCCAAGCATTTTTCTGTTTTTGCGAATGCGTTGGTGCTATTGTAGCAGGGAAAAAGCAGCAGTGTCAAGAAAAATTTTGCCCAAAGGATCCGCAATTTTCCGAGTATTCATTGTGCAATCTGCAGTTTTTCCGGCGTGCTCCGCCGGATCAAGCCGGCGGCCGGGGGGCGGCAGCGCCCCTGCAAAAAAACAAAATCCACGCCTTGCAGCGTGGCTTACATCCGATCATGATGCGGAGGGTTTTTACCGCTCACTGACAATCAGCGTGCAGTCGCCGTAGATCATATCGTCCAGGTCGTTACCTGCGAAATGCAGCACCATATCTGCGCTCACTTCCTTTCTCTATCAATTTCTAAATTTAGTATAGCACAATTTGTACAATTTACAAGTTAACTTTTTGTAAATAACGGCAAAAAATTCCGCACCTGACACTTGGTTTTTTTCACCAGCTATGGTATACTATAAACGATCAAATGCAAGCTGAAACTGGTTTTTCAAAGGATGATTCACCCCTATGTCCAAGCACTCCCATCCCCGGCGCCGGAAACGCAGGCTGCTGCTGCTTGCGGCGGTTCTTTTTTTGTGCGCCGGTTTTTTCTATTGGAGCAACCACTCCCTTCAGGTGGATATCTTCACCTATACCGATCCGGACCTTCCCGCCGGGTTTGACGGCCTTAAAATCGTGCAGCTGTCCGATCTCCACGGCGCGGTGTTCGGTGATGACAACGCCGACCTCCTCTCGGCAGTGGAGGCGGCAGAGCCGGACCTCATCGTCCTCACCGGGGACCTGCAGGACCGGTTCCGGAATACGCCGCCGGAATATACCTGGTCCCTGGGCGCGGCCTGCGCCGCCATCGCCCCCACCTACTTTGTCACCGGCAACCACGAGTGGGCGGTGGGGGGCGTGCCGGAGCTGAAGGAGGGCCTGGAGGCCGCAGGGGTCACAGTGCTCACCAACGAGTACGTCCAGCTGGAGCGGGACGGGGATACCCTGGTGCTGGCGGGCATCGACGACCCCAACGGCTACGCCGACCAGAAGACCCCCGAGGAGCTGGCGGCGGAGATCTATGCCCAGCAGGGGGAGAATGTCTACTGGCTGCTGCTGGCCCACCGCAACAGCCTCTTTGAATCGGACTACAGCCTTCTGGGGGCGGACCTGGTCCTGTCCGGCCACGGCCACGGCGGCATGATCCGCCTGCCCTTTACCGACGGGCTCATCAGCACGGACCGGACCCTCTTCCCCTCCTTTACCGCCGGGTTCTACAGTGCCAACGGCCGGGAGGTATTCGTCTCCCGGGGCCTTGGCAACTCCGGCCCCAGCTTTCGCCTCTTCAACCGCCCCCAGGTGGTGGTGCTGACGCTGGAGAAGGGGGAGAGGGAAACATGAGGGTCCTCTCCCGGTTCCGCCCGGCACGGCCCGCCCCGCCGCTGTCCCGGCGGCTGGCTCACCTGGCGCTGGCGGCCCTGGCGGGAGCGGCCATGGGCGTGCTGGCCAAATGGGTGGATTTTTCCAGCCAGTCTCTCGGCGCGGTTCTCTCAGAGCTGCCCGTCTGGATCCTGCTGGGCCTGCTGATCGTCCGGCTCAGCGGCAGCCCCGGCCGGGCCGCCGCCCACGTCTTTGTGTTCTTCCTGGCCATGCTCCCCGCCTATTATCTGACAGCGGAGGCCATGGGCGGGGTGTGGGGGATAGCCTATGTCTGCGGGTGGACGGCGGCCGCCTGTCTGTCCCCTCTTCCGGCCCTTGTGATGTGGTACGCCTTTGGCCGGGGATGGCTGCCGAACCTTTTGTCCGTCTTGGGTACGGCGGCGGCTCTGCTGGCCGATGTAGTAGTCTTTCGCAGCCTGAACGGCCGGGACTTTGTCCTGGCCCTTCTGTGCGCGCTGCTGCTCTTCGGCTGCAAGGCGGTAAAAAATCCGGGACATTTGAATACAAATTGAAATCTTTCTTCCTGATATAACAATCCGAAATCAAAAAAGAGTGGTCGCCTTCATGAATTACGACGCGGGACAATTTGATATCGCCGTCATCGGCGCAGGCCACGCCGGCATCGAGGCGGCTCTGGCCGCGGCCCGGCTGGGGCGGAAAACCATCTGTTTCACCATCAACCTGGACGCGGTGGGCAACATGCCCTGCAACCCCGCCATCGGCGGCACCGGCAAGGGCCACCTGGTCCGGGAGCTG
>CAJFPI010000077.1 GCA_904398675.1 uncultured Oscillospiraceae bacterium | reverse complement strand
GGAGGTGTTGATCTCCACAATGTCCCCGTTGTGGAGCTGGTAGTCAAAGCCCACAATCCGCCCGTTGACCTTGGCGCCCACCATGGAGTTGCCGATGGCGGAGTGGATGGAGTAGGCGAAGTCGATGGGCGTGGCCCCGGCGGGCAGGTTGATCACATCCCCCCGGGGGGTGAAGACGAACACCTCGTCGTCGAACATGTCCACCTTCAGGCTGTGGATAAAGTCCTCGGCGTCGGCGTCCTCCTGGTTCTCCAGCAGGCGCCGGATCCACTCATAGGTGTGCTCCTTGTCGTCCTCCTGGATACCCTGCTTGTATTTCCAGTGGGCGGCCACGCCGTATTCGGCGATGGCGTGCATCTCATAGGTGCGGATCTGCACCTCGAAGGGGATGCCGTCCTCGCCGATGACGGTGGTGTGGAGGCTCTGGTACATGTTGGGCTTGGGCATGGCGATATAGTCCTTGAACCGGCCCAGAACAGGCTTGTAGAGATCATGGATGGCGCCCAGCACATTGTAGCAGTCGGCCACCGTGTTCACCAGCACCCGGAAGGCGAAAAGATCGTAGACCTGTTCAAAGGTCTTGCCCTGGGCATACATCTTCCGGTAGATGCTGTAGGGGTGCTTGACCCGGCCGTAGACGGTGTTTTCGATCTGCAGCTCCGTCAGGCGCTGGACGATCTCCCCCTGGACCCGGTCCATAAAGACCATGTATTCGTCGCTCTTCTCCGCCAGGGCGGAGGTGATCTCGTCGTAGCCCACCGGATCGAGATATTTCAGCGACAGGTCCTCCAGCTCCCACTTCACCTTCTGCATGCCCAGCCGGTGGGCGATGGGCGCGTAGATCTCCATGGTTTCAAAGGCCTTTTTCCGCTGCTTTTCCGGGGTCTGATACTCCATGGTGCGCATGTTGTGAAGCCGGTCGGCGATCTTGATGAGGATCACCCGGATATCCCGGCTCATGGCGAAGAGCATCTTCCGCAGGTTCTCCATCTGCTCCTCTTCCATGGTGGTGTAGTGGACCCGTGTCAGCTTGGTGACGCCGTCCACCAGGTCCGCCACCGTCACGCCGAAACGCTTGGCGATATCGTCGTAGCTGGCGTCGGTATCCTCGATGCAGTCGTGGAGGAGGGCCGCCTGGATGGACTCGCTGTCCAGCCGCATCTCCGCCACGATCTGCGCCACATTCAGCGGGTGGGTGATATAGGGGGTGCCGTCCCGGCGCATCTGGCTGCCGTGGTGGGACTGGGCGTATTCAAAGGCGGCGCGGATCTGCTGAAAATCAGCGGAGATGTTGTAGCCGCGGATGGTCTTTTCCAGATGCTGATACCGTTGTTCTACAGTGGCCAAGGCTACACGCCTCCCTTCTGTTCATTTCCCAAGATTTCATAGAGCCGCCGGAGGGGCAGGCTCTCCTCCAAAACCACCTTTTTCCCCGGGTGGAGGGCGATGTGCAGGGTGTCCTCCTCCTCATCCAGGGACGCAAGCCCGCGGTCGGAAAAGACGGCCAGGGCCAGCTCGGTGCGCAGAAACGGTTCTGTGCCGCCCATGGCGGCAGACAGCTCCCGCAGGGCGGGCAGCCGCTGCAGGCACACCTCGCCGTCCCGGGTCAGCCGGACCAGGGCCTGCCACAGGCGAACAAACTGATCCCGGCTGGGGAGCAGGCGGGCGGCGTCTCTGGGGCGGACCGTCCCGCCCTCCAGCAGCGTGCCGCACAGGCGCAGGCAGTCCCGCTCCCGGGCGCTGGGATAGAGGGAGGGGCGGATGTCGATGACCTGCAGCTGCACTGTCCGGTTGCCGCGAAACTCATTGATCTGCAGATAGAAAGCCACGTCCACCCGCTCCAGGGGCTGCAGGCCGCAGCTGTCCTTGGAGACGGAGAAGAAAATGGCGTCGAAAAAGTGCTTGCCCTTGGACAGGCGCAGCTTGAGGTGCCGGTTCTGCCCCACGCTCTGCAGCGACTCGATCTTGGCGCCGTTGATGCAGAAGACCGGCCGGTCGTTGCCCGCGCCGTAGGGCTCCAGAAGGCCCAGGGCCTCCACCTCCTCCAGCGTCACCAGCTCCAGGCGGGAGAGGACCACGTCGATCTCCAGGGAGGAGACCGGCGCCTTGCCGCCGAGAAAGACGCTGACGCAGCGGTTGATGCGGCGGCGGAAGGCCGGGATATTCTCCCGGCGGATGGTGAACCCGGCCGCCAGCTCGTGGCCGCCGAAGTCCTCCAGCAGGTCCGAGCAGGACTCCAGCGCGGTAAAGAGGTTAAACCCGCCGTAGCTCCGGCAGGAGCATTTTCCCATATCGTCCCCGCCCAGATGGATCATAAAGCTGGGGCAGGAGTAGCGCTCGGCCAGGCGGGAGGCCACGATGCCCACCACCCCCTGGTGCCACTGGTCGCTGGAGAGGACCAGGGCGCTGCGCTGGTCGGCGGGGAGGAACTGGATCTGCTCCACCGCCTGGGCGAAGATCTCCTGCTCCACCGCCTGCCGCTCCCGGTTCAGGGCGCACAGCTCCCTTGCCAGCTCCTCCGCCCGGGCGGGGTCGTCGGTGAGGAGCAGGTCGGCCGCCAGCTCCGCCTCCCCCATGCGCCCGGCGGCGTTGATGCGGGGGGCCAGGATAAAGCCGATCTGAATGGAGGTGATCTCCTTGTCCCACAGCCCCGTCTCCTTTAAAAGGGCCTGCAGGCCGATGAAATCCGTGCTGCGGATGGAGGCGAGGCCCCGGGAGACAATGGTTCGGTTTTCATCGCACATCTTCATCACATCCGCCACCGTGCCGATGGCGGCCAGGGTGCAGTAGCGGGCGAAGAGCTTATCCTCCTGGCTCTCGCCCCCCAGGGCCAGCACCAGCTTGAGTGCCACGCCCACCCCCGCAAGGCATTTGAAGGGGTAGGGGCAGTCCGGCCGGTGGGGGTCCACCACCGCCGCGGCGTCGGGCAAGGCCTCCTTGCACTCGTGGTGGTCCGTGATGATGAGGTCCACCCCCAGCTCCTTGGCATATTCCGCCTCCTCCAGGGCGGTGATGCCGCAGTCCACCGTCACGATCAGGTCCACGCCGTGGCGCTCCCGCAGAAGGCGCATGGGCTCCCTGCCCAGGCCGTAGCCGTCCTCCACCCGGCGGGGAATGTATTTGACGCAGTCCGCCCCCCGGCTGCGGAGGTAATCCATCAGCAGCACCGTGGCGGTGATGCCGTCCACATCGTAGTCGCCGAAGACGGCGATCTTCTCTCCGGCGGCGATGGCGGCGTTGATCCGCGCCGCCGCTTTATCCATATCCTTCATCAAAAACGGGGAATAGCTCAGCCGGTGCTCCCGGCTCAAAAACTGGGAGGCGTCCTCAAGGGAGCCCATCCCCCGCGACGCCAGAACGCAGGCCACCAAATAGGGATAGCCGGCGTCCGTCAGCCGTTGGACCTCCTCTTCGGGGGCGGCGCCGCAAATCCAGCGTGTGTACTTCAACCACGCCCGCTCCTTTCTCTCGGGGCCGCCGGCGCATCCTGCGCGGCGGCTAGACAACATCATAATTTAATCTATTATAGCAAAGGCGGCGGAAAAGGTAAAGAAAAAAGTAGATCCCCCATCCGGCGGGCCATTCCGGCTGCGGCTGCAGCCGATTTAAACAGGATCTTAACGGCTTGGGAGGGCAAGAGCGTTGACAAACCTGAGCAGTCATGGTAAATTTTATCTTAAAATAGGGGAGTAGTTGGAAATTCCACTCAACCGCTACCCCCCTTGGTCATATAGATACACGGAAACCCCCAAAACACAGCTGTGCGACAACAGAACAGAAAGGATGGGAGATTCGAGCATGGACGCTCAGATTTCGGTGTTTTACGCGCTGTCGTTCCTCAGTATCGTATTGGCCTTTGCGTTTGCGGTCTATCTGTATCTCTGGGTGAAGAAACAGCGGATGGAAAACGGACGGATCGCCGAGGTGTCGGACCTTATCAAGGCCGGCGCAAACACTTTTATGCGGCGGGAATATAAAATCCTCGCCATTTTTGCAGGGGTGGTCGCGGTGGCCATCTTCCTGTTCCTGCCCTCCCCGGTATGGAGCGGGGATGCGCTGGATAACGTCTCCATGGCCCTGGCCTATATCGCCGGCACGGTGCTCTCCGCCCTGGCGGGCAAAATCGGCATCCTGGTGGCCACCCACGCCAACGGCCGGGCGGCCGAGGGCGCCCAGCACGGGATCAAGCCCGCCTTCCTCATTGGGTTCCGGGGCGGCTCGGTGATGGGCCTCGCTGTGGTGGCCTTCTCTCTCCTGGGCGTGGCGGCAGTGTTGATGATCGTGGGAGATTCCTCCATTCTGCTGGGATTCTCCTTCGGCGCCAGCTCCCTGGCCCTCTTCGCCAAGGCCGGCGGCGGCATCTTCACCAAGACGGCCGACGTCAGCGCGGACCTCACCGGCAAGGTGGAGCTGGGCATTGCGGAGGACGACCCCCGCAACCCGGCCGTGATCGCGGATAACGTGGGCGACAACGTGGGCGACGTGGCCGGCATGGGCGCCGACCTCTTCGACTCCAACGTGGCGGCCATGGTCTCCGCCCTGGTGATCGCCCAGTCCCTCTCCGACGAGCTTTATGCCAACGTCTCCATGGTGTTCTGCTATGCGGCCCTGGGCCTCCTCTCCTCCATCATCGGCATTGCCACCGCCCGCATCGGCAAGAACGGCAACCCCACCCACGCCCTCAACTCCTCCACCTATGTGACCACCGGCATCTACATCGTCCTCACAGCCGCGGCCACCGCCATTTTTGAGGGATTCTCCTGGCGGATCTGGGGCGCGGCGGCGGTTGGCCTTGTGGTGGGCGTGATCATCGGCATCACCACCGACTACTTTACCGACGACACCAAGCCCATTGTCAAGCGCGTGGCCCACGCCTCCGCCTCCGGGCCGGCGTTCACCGTTCTCTCCGGCACGGCCTATGGCTTTATTTCCGCCCTGCCCGCCATGGTGGGCATCGCCATCTCCGCCCTGGTGTCCTATAAGCTCTGCGAGCCTATGGGTGAAGGATACGCCCTCTTCGGCATCGCCATGGCCGCTGTGGGCATGCTCTCCATCGTGGGCATGATCATCTCCAACGACGCCTACGGCCCCATTGTGGATAACTCCCGGGGCCTTGCAGAGATGGGCGGCCTCGGTGAGGAGACCATCCGCATCTGCGACGAGCTGGACAGCGCCGGCAACACGGTGAAGGCCGTCACCAAGGGCTTTTCCATCAGCGCGGCGGGCCTC
>CAJFPI010000076.1 GCA_904398675.1 uncultured Oscillospiraceae bacterium | reverse complement strand
TCTCAAAGTGGAGACGGGAAAACCCGCCTCCACTTTGACATGAAAGCCGGTACACCTACAGGGGTGTACCGGCTTTTGGTTGTATGGAGTTGTGCAATGGAATGTTTAAACGGTCAATGGGTCCGCAGTGAGCGGTTGCATACAAAAGCAAAAGATGCTATAATTCCAGTCAGAAAGCAAAGCGGACATATGGTGCGCATACGGATGGCGCCGCTGAGAAGGCCGGAACGTTGTGCGTGACCTTCCGTCCGCCCCGGCACGATGCTCCCAGCATATATCCGGCTGCAACGGCACCGTTTTTTTGCTGAACAGGCAAGAGAGACGGTGCTGCTTGTTTCCGCCGGGACGCTGGCGGCGTTTCCCAGGGCGGGCGGTGCTGGGGCAGATGGCCCATATCAATTCCTTGCCTCATAAATGGAGCAGACCGGCGGAGCGATGCAAACGGTAAGAAAGGTGAGTAGTTTTGAATGATTTCACACGGCCGGCTGACGGCGCGGACTTTTTCACCTGGGAGCCTGGGGAGGGCCATACTGCCGTCATTACCGGCTTTACCGGAAAGGGCGGCGTGATATCCATTCCCTCCACGGTGCAGGAACGTGTGGTGACAGCCATCGGCAAGGATGCTTTCCGGGGGAATCGGGCCATCACGGAGCTTATTATGCCGGATACCATCACTGTCATGCAGGGCGGCGCTTTTCGGGACTGCGCCGGCATGAAAAAAATCCATCTCTCCAACAGCCTTAGGCGGATCCCTGTATCCGCCTTTGCCGGGTGCGCCGGCCTGAAGGAGGTCAATATCCCCGATCAGACGGCGGATCTGAAAAATGGGACCTTTGAGGACTGTCCCCTTACCTCCCTTCATATTGGCAAGGGCTTGCGGACCATACATGCCGGCGCCTTTGCAAGGGCGCCGTATGAACGGCAGAGCTGGGAGCAGCTCAAGGCCCGGAGCATTTGCCGCGTTACGGTCGATCCGGAGAATCCCTGCCTCCGGGCGGACGGCTGCTGTGTGCTTTCCGCTGACGGAAAGACCCTCTGTGCCGCGCTGGGGGAGATGCGGCAGTATACCGTCCCAGAAGGGGTGGAAACCATTGCAGAGGCGGCGTTTCGCTGCCTGAAAGCCCTGACGGAGGTCACGTTTCCCTCCACTCTGATCCATATCGGGCGGGAGGCCTTTTACGCCACAGGGCTGCGCTCTGTCTCCTTTGGCGGGAACCTCCGCACCATTGGGGACAGCGCCTTCTCCTTCTGCGAAAAACTGACCAGCGCCGTTTTCAGTGAGGGATTGGAGGAGATCGGGGCGTATGCCTTCGCATCCAGCCCCATCTTCTCGGTGGTTCTGCCCTCCACCCTCCGCAGCCTCCAGCGCAGCAGCTTTGACTGCCTCAACGATCCATATTTTGACAGATCCCAGCGGCAGGAGCTGAAAATCATGCCGGGCGGCAGCCTGGAGGCTGACGGCACCGCCCTCTACCACGTGGACGGACAGGAGCGCACGCTGCTGTTTCTCTACAAGCGGTCGGTCAAGCTGTATACTGTCAAGCCCGGGACCACCGCCATCGCGCCGGACGCCTGCGGCGGGGGAAACGATCTGTTCACCATCATCCTGCCGCCTGGGCTGCGCAGCATCGGCGAGCGGGCCTTTCAGGGCTGCGACGGGCTGCTGCACGTCGCGTTCCCCGAAAGCCTGCGGGAGATCGGGGCCCAGGCATTCCAATGGACCCAGATCACTGCCTTTTCCCTCCCTGCTGCCCTGGTGGAGATCGGCTCGGGGGCCTTTGCCACCGGCCGGCGCTGGAACAGCAGACAGCCGGCCCTGCGCTCGATCAAGGTGGCGGAGGATAACCCGGTTTTTCATCGTGCCAAGCACTGTCTCCTGCGCCGGAAGGCGGACGGCACCAGCGCGGTGCTCTCCCATTTCGGCAGAGAGGAGACCGTTGTCCTGCCGGAGGACGTCTCCGAGATCTGCAGCAAGGCGTTTTTCCGGAACGGGATGCGGGAGGTGCAGCTGCCCCCATCTGTCACCGTGGTTGGGGAAAGCGCCTTTGAGGGCTGTGAGAGGCTCCAGCGGCTGCGGCTGGAATTGCCCCAGGGGGGGCAGGGATGCCGCAGCGCTGTGATCTACTTTCCCGCGCCTGAGGGGGAGGGAGCCGACGCTGCTTCCGTCCGCGCCCAGTATATGGACTGCATCCGGGGAGACGGCAGCGGCCCTATCTTTGACTTTGAGAAATATGACAGCCTCTTTCCCACCATCGCCGTTTCCAGCGACAAGGTGCTGGTGGCAATCGACCGGCTGAAGTCCGCCATCCATCTTCTGCCAGAATACCGGGAGCAGTATCTCAGCTACCTGAGGCGCACCGCCCGCAAGGCGGTGGAGGCGGTCATCGCTAATGACGACCTGGCAGGGCTGAATACGCTGGCGGAGCTGAAGATCTTTACCGGGGAAAATATTGACGCATGCATTGAGCTGGCCAACACCGCCCGAAAGCCGGAGGTGCTCAGCTTTC
This sequence comes from uncultured Oscillospiraceae bacterium, assembly GCA_904398675.1. GTDB lineage: Bacteria > Bacillota > Clostridia > Oscillospirales > Oscillospiraceae > CAJFPI01. The sequence goes on along the minus strand of CAJFPI010000076.1, from coordinate 4,880 downwards.
TCTTGAACTATAAAAACGCCAGCATCGGCATCACCGAGGCCGACTATGAGCTGTGAGCCCCGCTGTGGGGGAAGGAGGTATGTGGGACGATGGACCAGAAAAGACGGGCGGGGGAAATCGGCGCCCAGATCCTGCAGTATGCCAGAAATGAGCTGCTGGTCTCTCTCCGCTTTATGGATCTCGCCCTGTGCCGGCTCAAATTCCAGCCGTCGCAGACAGGCACAACCGCTACAGACGGGGAGACCTACTATTTTAACCCCCGGTATGTGTTTCACGTCTACGAGGAGGGGGACGCCGTGCTGACCCGCGCCTATCTCCACGCCGTTTTGCACTGCATTTTTTATCACCCCTTTGCAGACGCCTCGCTGGACCGGGACCTGTGGGACCTGTCCTGTGACATCGCTGTGGAGGGGGTCATTCAGGAGCTGGGGGTCCAGCAGTTGGAAACGGAGGACGCGGCGGCGATTGCCCATGAGCTGCAGGTGCTGGGGGAAAAATACGGAAAGCTGACGGCGGAGCGGCTGTATAAAGCGCTGGAGCCGCTGCCGGAAACGGAGCGCGCCCGCCTGAAACGGCTCTTTGTCCGGGATGATCACGAGATCTGGTATGCGCAGAGGAACACCCCCGGCGACGAAGAGGGGGGCGACGCCTCTGACCAGACAGGGGACGCGCCGCCCAAATCGAGAAACACCTCCTCCAGCTCCGGCGACGGGGCGGATGACACGCAGGGCGACAGCTCGGCCCGGGCCGCATGGCAGGAGATCAGCGAGCGGATAAAGGTGGATCTGGAGACATCCTCCAAATCCTGGGGAGACCGGGCGGCCAAGCTGATGCTGAACCTGCGGGAGGTGAACCGGGATGCCTACGACTACGCCGATTTTCTTCGGAAATTCGCCGTCATGGGCGAGGAGATCCAGGTGAACGACGACGAGTTCGATTATATTTTCTACACCTACGGACTGAAACTTTACCAAAACCTGCCCCTCATTGAGCCGCTGGAATATAGGGAGGTCAAGCGCGTACGGGAGTTTGTGATCGCCATTGATACCTCCGGCTCCGTCAAGGGGGACCTGGTAGAGCGTTTTATGACCAAGACCTACAACATCCTTGCCCAGCAGGAGAGTTTCTTCACCAAAATCAACGTCCACATCATCCAGTGCGATGCGGAAGTCCAGGAGGACCTGAAGATCACCTCCCGGGAGGAATTTAAAGAGCGGATTCAGAACTTTCAGCTCAGGGGTTTCGGGGGCACGGACTTCCGCCCTGTCTTCCAGTATGTGGACGCGCTGCGGCAGCAGGGTGAGCTGACAAATCTCAAGGGCCTTATCTACTTTACTGACGGACAGGGCGTCTTCCCGGAGAAAAAGCCTCCCTATGACGCCGCCTTTGTCTTTGTGAACGATGAGTACATCCAGCCGCAGATTCCGGTGTGGGCCATCAAGCTGGTGCTGTCGCCGGATGCGATCTAAGGGGGAAGAGACATGAATATCAAGGAAGCAAAAGCACAGATTGAAAATGCCGTCAAGGCATATCTGACCAAGGATGCGTTCGGCCGCTATGTCATCCCCATCCAGCGCCAGCGGCCCATCTTTATGATCGGTGCGCCTGGCATCGGAAAAACGGCCATCATGGAGCAGATCGCCCAGGAGCTGAATGTGGGCCTGGTTTCCTACTCCATGACCCACCACACCCGCCAGAGCGCCCTGGGCCTCCCCTTTATTCGGGAGGAGACCTTTGACGGCGTAAGCTATCAGGTGTCGGAATATACCATGAGCGAGATCATCGCCTCGGTCTACAAGCTGCGGGAGGAGACCGGCCGCCGGGAGGGGATCCTCTTCCTGGATGAGATCAACTGCGTCTCCGAGACGCTGTCCCCGGCCATGCTGCAGTTCCTGCAGTATAAGATTTTCGGCACCCACCGCCTGCCCGACGGGTGGATCGTGGTCACGGCAGGCAACCCTCCGGAGTACAACAAGTCTGTCCGGGAGTATGACATTGTCACCTGGGACCGGCTCAAGCGGATCGATGTGGAGCCGGATTATGAGGTCTGGAAGGAGTATGCCTACCGGCGGGGGATCCACGGGGCCATTCTCACCTTCTTGGAGATCAAAAAGAACTACTTCTATGTGGTGGAGACCTCTGTGGACAGGAAGAGCTTTGTCACGGCCCGGGGCTGGGAGGACCTGTCCGAGATGATCCGCCTCTACGAGCAGCACGGCATCAAGGTGGACCGCAATCTGGTGGAGCAGTATCTGCAGCATGAGCTGGTGGCCAAGGAATTTGCGGTCTACTACGATCTCTACAACAAGTACAAATCCGACTATCAGATTGCCGACATCCTCAGCGGGCAGGCCACGGATGCGATCCGGGACCGGGCCAAAAACGCCCGGTTCGATGAGCGGCTGTCCCTTTTGGGGCTGCTCATTGACGCGGTCAACGCGGAGATGCGCCAGGCGGTGGAGACCGATCAGGCGATCTTGGAGAATCTCCGCATCCTGAAACTGGTAAAGCAGGACCTGTCGGACAACGCCAGCAACTATGTCGCGCTCCTCCATCGGTACGCCGACCAGGAGCGGCAGGCCCTGCAGACAGGCGAGCGGGCCAATGCCATCGACTATGAGACGCGGTACGCCTATCAGTACGCCCTCCGATTCCTGGAGGAAATGCTGGAGACGCTGGGCCGGGAGGGCGCCCTTTCCAACGGGGAGGCCTTCCAGCGCATCAAGGCCGCCTATGATGCCGCCGTAGCAGCCCATAAAGAGAGGACCGCTGCCATCAAGGATGAGCTGGAGCATCTCTTTGCCTTTGTGGAAGAGGTCTTTGGAAACGATCAGGAGATGCTGATTTTGGTGACAGAGCTGACCGTCCGGTATTACTGCGCCAAATTTATCGCAAAATTTGGCTGTGCGGCATACTTCCAGCATAATCAGGACCTGCTGTTCTACGAGCGCAAAAGGGAACTGCTGGATGAGATTTCCGCCCTGTCGGCCCAGTAAAAGCATGCCGACAGGCGGCACACGGCAGATGCCGTGGGAAATCCGGAACGAAAAGCCGCATGCGTTTTAGATGCCCGTGAGATCGGCACATGGACCTTTTTGTTCCGTTTCTGTACACAGCAAACAAAGGGGGGACGCCCGGATTGGATCCGGGCGTCCCCCCTTTTATGGGCAATTGGCGCGGGCCGTTATCTGCCCATGCGCTGAACAGCGCTGCAGAGGCGGTCCAGCGCGTCCTGCAGCGCGCTGGCGGGACAGGCGATATTCAACCGCTGGAACATCCGTCCGCCCGAGCCGAATTTGGCCCCCGGGTCCGTGAACCAGTATGCCGCCTGCATCAGCTGCTCCAGCTCGTCCTGGGAGAGCCCCAGCCCGCTGCAGTCCAGCCACTGCAGATAGGTTGCCTCCAGCGGGACAGGCCGGATCTGCGGGATCTTCGCCTCCAGGAAATCCACCACCAGCTGCCGGTTGCCCCACAGCAGCGCCAGCAGCTCCTCCAGCCAGTCCTCGCACTCGTTGTAGGCGATCTCCAGCGCACGATAGCCTGCCATATTGCAGAAACTGATCCCCTCCTGGCCGCGCCGCTCCACGATCAGCGCCCGCAGCTCCGGGTTGGGGATGATCAAAAAGGAGGTGACCATTCCAGCCAGATTAAAGGTCTTGCTGGGTGCGCCGCATGTTACGGTATTCTGGGCCAGCGCCTCTGACAGCGATGCCAATGGAATGTGGGGACGGTCCGTCAGGATCAGATCAGAGTGGATTTCATCGGAGATGATGCGGACGCCGTTTTCCAGGCAGATCTCTCCTACGCGCAGCAGCTCCTCCCGGTTCCACAGCCTGCCCACGGGATTGTGGGGGCTGCAGAACATCAGGACAGTATTTTTAGGATCCCTGGCCTTTGCCTCCAAATCCGCAAAATCAATGGTATAGGCCCCCTCCCGGTAAAGCAGCTCGCTGGTCACAAGCTGCCTGCCGCTGCTGCGGACCGCATCGTAAAAGGGGTAGTAAACAGGTGTCAGCAGGATAACGCCCTCACCCGGCTGCGCAAGGAATTTGACAAGATGGAAAAAGGCCTGTGCCACGCCGGGGTAATCCACAATCCAGTCCGGCTGGATCTCCCAGCCGTTGCGCCGTTTCTGCCAGCGGACCACTGCGTCATAAAACGATTCTGTGGGGCGGGTGTAGCCCAGGACAGACTCCTTGAGATAGGCGCCCACACCGTCTGCGATTTGGGGCGGATTTTTCAGTTCCATATCCGCCACAGACAGGGGGAGGATCCCTTCCGGCACGCTGGGCTGCTGTTGATACATGGCATCCCATTTGATCGACCCTTTGTTTTTTCTGGACGGGGCGGTAGTAAAGTCATATCGCATCTTTTGAACACTCCTTCTGAAAAGCTCTCTCTTATCATAGGGGATCTTAAGGGCGATCGCAAGTCTAATTTGTAAAACATTCCTTGGAAAAGAAACATGACAGGAGGACTGCTTGTTTGAGTCTCCGTTTTCCAGTGCCTGCAAATGCTTTTGGATCTATTGGGGTATTTCCTCAAATCATTCCCGTCTACCCAATGTCTACCCGGCTGGAGGCCCTGCGGCGCAGGGCCTCCAGCCTTTTTTTGCCCCCCGAAATCTCCCTTTCGTCTACCCGAATGTCTACCCAGCGCGATTTTTCTCCCTTTTTAAGTACTGCACCGCAGTCTGTTCGGTTATCTCATCTCCCAAATCTAAGGGGCGATAATACGGCTCTTAGAGCGAACTTTTTGGTAGATATTTTCTGCGAAAACCAGCTCTTTTTGCTGAATTACCGAACTTTGTCGAAATTTTAAGAAGGAGGAAAATCCACCATGCGAAATCTCAAAAAGATTCTCGCCCTGGTCCTGGCTCT
>CAJFPI010000075.1 GCA_904398675.1 uncultured Oscillospiraceae bacterium | reverse complement strand
TGCTGCAAAAGGCGGGGATCCCCTATGAGAAGGTGGTGGCGGAGGAAAATCCGGAACTGGCGGTCCAATACGGCGTCCGTCAGGCGCCCACCCTAGTAGCGATAGGCGGCGGAGAGCCGGTGAAGGTGGTGGGCCTCGGCCCGGTGAAACAGTTTATCCAGGCGAGCCGGCCGGCCAGCGCGGGCTGAGATCCCTATATTGGAAAGGCAGAACAGGCCCCGGCATTGCCGGGGCCTGCCCTGCGCCCGCGTTTCCATCCTTCCCGATCGGCCGGCACAGGGCAAAATACCGCCTGTTTCTGCACCAAGTTGGCATATTCATTATTTTTTGCGCAGGCACTTGCATTTTGTCGGCTTTTCACGTATACTAGTATCAGATTTTTAATTTGGTTCGTTTTATTGAAGGCTATAAATTATAACTGAATAGCAGTGAGGACTGTAATCGCCGACCCCACCCCGCACCTGCGGGCAGGCGGCGATGCAAAAGAACGGGTAACCAAACCCACACGACCGGTACTGTGAGCGAGAGTCCATACCAAAGCAGCAAGCGCTGCCGGGATGAAAATCCGCCATTGCAGGCAATGCCTGTGAGAAGGTAGGATATGGACGCGGGAGGATCCCTCCCAGATCGCGAGCCAGGAGACTTGCTTTCCTCCGTATGCATTAACGCGGGCGGTCTCTCCGTTTGTTAAGTTTTTTTGCGCTCTTTTGCAGATTCTGACTTGCTTGATCGCCTGCCGGCTCCTTTGGGAGCCGGCGGTTTTTTTGCCGCTGCAGCCTGTTTCAGCCGGGCGGCAGCCCGAAAACCGCCCCCTGCAGCTGTTTTAGGCTGACCGAACAGGATATGGCACGCCACCTGTTCAGGCCAGTTCAGCTGCATCCCGGAGACCCAGCTCACAGCGCTTGGGCGCAGCGCCGTGAGAGCATTTGAGAGAAAGGACGGCAGACGATGAAAAAATATGATTTTCTCAAGCGGCTGGCCCAGATCGTGATCATTCTGTTTGGAATCAGCTTTCTGACCTTTGGATTGACCTACATGGCGCCGGGGGATCCGGTGCGGGCCATGTACGCCGCCAGCGGCACCATCCCCAGCGAGGAGATCCTGGACGAGACCCGGGAGGCGCTGGGGCTCAACAAGCCCTTCCTCACCCAATATGTCAGCTGGCTCACAGACTGTTTCCATGGGGACTTCGGCACCTCCTACTCCTACAGCCGCCCCGTGGCGGGGCTGCTCCTGGCGCGGCTGTGGCCCACGCTGAAACTGGCGCTGCTGTCCCTGGCACTGATGCTGATTGTGGCGGTGCCACTGGGCATCCTCTCCGCCACTCGCCGGGGCGGCATCGCCGACTACCTGGTCCGGGGCCTCACCTTTGTGGGAGTATCCATGCCCAACTTCTGGGTGGGGCTGCTGCTGCTGTACATCTTTGCCGTGCAGCTGAAACTGCTCCCTGTCGTCTCGGCGGGGCAGGGGTTCAGCAAAATGATCCTCCCGGCGGTGACCCTGGCCTTTGCCATGGCCGCCAAATATACCCGGCAGGTGCGGACAGCCTTCCTGGAGGAGCTGAACCAGGACTATGTCACCGGCGCCCGCTGCAGGGGGATCAGGGAGAGTGTCATCCTCTGGCAGCATGTGCTGCCCAACTCTGTCCTGCCTCTCATCACCATGCTGGGCCTGTCCCTGGGGTCCCTTCTGGGCGGGACGGCGGTGGTGGAGGTGATCTTCTCCTATCCCGGCCTCGGCAGCCTGGCGGTAGACGCCATCACCTCCATGGACTACTCCCTCATTCAGGGCTACGTCCTGTGGATCGCGCTGATCTATATGGTCATCAACCTGCTGGTGGACATCTCCTATGGTCTCATGGATCCCAGGATCAAGGAAGGAGGCAGATAAGATCATGGAAAAGATACGTGCATTTATCAAAAAGAACCCCGGTTTCTGCGTGTTTTCCCTCCTGGCTCTGGCTGTCATCGCAGTGGCAGTGTTTGCCCCGGTACTGGCAACACACGATCCCAATGAGGCGGTGCTGGCTAACGCGGTGCAGCCCCCCAGCGCGGAGCACTGGTTCGGCACGGACCGCATGGGCCGGGATCTTTTCTCCCGGGTCCTCTACGGCGCCCGTACCTCTCTCACCGCCTCCCTCTCCCTGGTGGGCATCATCATGGTGGCGGGAACCTTTCTGGGGATCGTGGCCGGGTACTTCGGCGGTGTTCTGGATGCGGTGATCATGCGCATTTCCGACATGATGATCTCCTTCCCGGGCATGGTGCTGGCCATTGCGGTGGCGGGCATCATGGGAGCCAATCTGGCAAACGCGGTCATCGCCATCGCCATTGTCAGTTGGACCAAATATGCCCGGCTGGCCCGGAGCCTTGTTTTGAAGATCCGCAGCCGGGATTATATTGCGGCGGCCCGGGTCACCGGCTCTAAAACCTCCCACATCCTCTGGCAGTATATGCTGCCCAACGCACTGCCCACCATCCTCATCACCGGGGCCACGGACATCGGCACCATGATGCTGGAGATCGCGGGGCTGTCCTTCCTGGGCTTTGGCGCCCAGTCCCCCACGGCGGAGTGGGGCCTGATGCTCAACGAGGGCCGGGCATATATGACCGCGGCGCCCTGGCTGATGGTATTCCCGGGTCTGGCCATCTTTATCACGGTGGTGGTGTTTAACCTCCTGGGGGGCAGCCTGCGGGATGTACTGGACCCCAGAAACGAGTGACTTGTTTCATTTTTTAGCTATGGATTGTGATACGGAACATTGGTTTGGAATCAGAAAGGAGTTTTCAACAATGAGAACAAAATGGATTAAAAAGGCAGCTGCGGCGGTGCTGGCCGCGGTGATGACGGTGTCCCTGGCCGCCTGCGGCAGTGGGAACGGCAACACCTCCCAGGGGGGCGGTACCTCCGCAGCGGACGGTACCCACCTGAATTTCAGCTGCTACAACTACTCCAACTCCATGGACCCCATCACCAACGTCAACTCCAGCTGGTGTTTCCTGCGCTACGGCGTGGGTGAGTGCCTGTTCCGCTTTGACGAAAACGTGGAGGTGGAGTACGCCCTGTGCGACGCCTACGAGACGGAGGACTACACCACCTGGGTGCTCCACATCCGGGACGGCGTCCAGTTCTCCAACGGCAACGCCGTCACCGCCAGCGTGGTGAAAGCCTCCCTGGAGCGCCTGTATGACGCCGAGGCCAACAAGACCGGCAACTCCACGCCCTCCCAGTATGTGACCTTCTCCAGCATCGAGGCAGACGACGAGGCGGGCACCGTCACCCTGGTGTGCGACAGCCGGACCGTAAACCTGCCGGGCATCCTGGCCTATCCCTGGTACGGCATCGTGGACACCAGCGTCATCGACACGGAAGTCATCGGCACCGGCCCCTATTATGTGACGGCCCTGGAGGAGAACTCCACCATCGACCTTGCCAGAAACGAATATTATTGGGACGGTGAGGTTCCCTATGACACCATCCGCATCTTCCTCACCGAGGACAGCTCCACCAAGGCCATGGCCCTGAAGAGCGGGGACGTGGATCTGGTGGAGAACATCACCACCGCCAGCGATCTTATGGAGCTGGAAGCGGACGACGCCTACTATGTGTCCACCACCGCCGGCGTCCGCCTGGGCAACTCCTACTTCAACTTCAACGGCGTCCTGGGCAACGACGCCCTCCGGCAGGCGATCCTGTATGCCATTGACGACGCTACCATGTGCGACATCACTGTGGGCGGCATGTATACCGCCGGCTGCTCCGTGCTGCCCTCCTCCCTGTCCTACGGCTACGACCAGCTCACCGACCCCTTTTCCTATGACCTGGACAAGGCGGTGGAGACCCTGGACGCGGCGGGCATCGTGGATACGGACGGCGACGGCTGCCGGGAGCTGGACGGCCAGCCCATCAACCTCAACTACATCGCCTACACCAGCCGGAACCTGGACGAGTTTGCCCAGGCGGTGGCCATCACCCTGGAATCCATCGGCATCGGCTGCACGGTGACGGTCCAGGACTATGACACGGCCCTGGCTAACCAGAGCGCCGGCAGTTTCGACCTCATCACCTCCAACGCCACCACGGTGCCCACCGGCGACCCTACCGGTTTCCTGGGCAACTTCTACTCCGGCAACTCCGGCACCTATGGCTATTACGCCAACGACCAGTATGACGCCCTCTATGAGCGGCTCCTCGCCGCCACCGATGCAGACGAGCAGCTGGAACTGATTATCCAGCTCCAGCAGATCCTCATTGACGACGCGGCCACCCTGGTCCACGGCTACTACAACAGCACCTTTGCCAGCCGCGCCTCCGTGGTCAGCGGCGCGGACATCGCCCCCATTGACTACTACTGGATCACCACCAAGATCCGCCCCGCCGCATAACGAAACAGGAGGATCACTGATGCTGAGCATACAGGATATCGCAGTCACATACGGGAAAAATCCCAGCCCAACGGTGGAGGGCGTCAGCCTGGAAATGAAACAGGGAGACATCGTCAGCATCGTGGGGGAGAGCGGCAGCGGAAAAACCACGGTGATCCGGGCGGTGCTGGGGTGCCTGCCCGGCGGCGGCCGGGTGAGCCGGGGGACCATCCAGTTTGAGGAGAGGGACCTGGGCGGTCTGGGCAGGGAGGCCTGGCGGTCCCTGCGGGGGACCAGCATCTCCATGATCTTCCAGGACTCCGGGGCTATGATCAACCCCATCCGGAGGATCGGCCCTCAGTATGTGGAGTACATCCGCACCCACCAGAAGATCTCCAAAAGGGATGCCTGGGAGAAGGGCGTGGAGATGCTGGAGCGGATGCGCCTGCCCAACGGGGACAACATCATGCGCAGTTATCCCTTCCAGCTCTCCGGCGGCATGCGGCAGCGGGTGGGCATCGCCATGGCCATGACCTTTCAGCCCAAGCTCCTGCTGGCCGACGAGCCCACCAGCGCCCTGGACGTGACCACCCAGGCCCAGATCGTCCGCCAGATGATGGAGCTGCGGGAGCAGTACAACACCGGCATTATCCTTGTCACCCACAACCTGGGGGTGGCGGCGTATATGGCCGACAAAATTCTTGTGATGAAGCAGGGGCAGGTGGTGGACGCCGGCAGCCGGGAGGAAATCCTGAACAACCCATCCAGCGATTACACCCGAAGGCTGCTGGACAGCGTCCCCGCCATAGGAGGTGAGCGGTTTGTCTGAAACACATGAATTGATCCTTGAGGCCAGGCATGTGACCAAGAAATATCCGGCGCCCAACCACCGCACGCTGGTGGCCAACAACGATATCTCCCTGAATTTCTACCGGGGCCGCACCCTGGGCGTGGTGGGGGAGAGCGGCTGCGGCAAGAGCACCTTCATGCGGATGGTGGTGTCCCTGGAGGCGCCCACGGAGGGCGAGATCCTCTACCGGGGGCAGGATATCACCAGGCTCAGGGGAGAGGCCCTGCGCCGCCACCGGCAGAAGATCCAGATGGTGTTTCAGGACCCCTCGGCGGCCTTCAGCCCCAAAATGAAGGTCATGGACATCGTCTGCGAGCCGCTGCTGAACTTCAAGCGCATCAAGAAGAGCGAGAAGGAGGAGGCGGCACGACATCTGTTGGAAATGGTGGAGCTGCCCGGGGACTTCGCCCGGCGCTACCCCCACAGCATGAGCGGCGGGCAGCGCCAGCGGGTGGGCATCGCCCGGGCCCTGGCCCTGGAGCCGGAAATCATCGTCTGCGATGAGGCCACCAGCGCCCTGGACGTGTCCGTACAGAAAACGGTGGTGGAGCTCTTGGTAAGATTGCAGCGGGAAAAGGACATCTCCTACGGCTTTATCTGCCACGACATGGCCCTGGTGCAGTCCCTGTCCCACCAGGTGGCCGTGATGTACCTGGGGAACATCATGGAGATTCTCCCTGGGGACAAGGTGGCAGCCGGGTGCCTGCATCCCTATACCCAGGCCATGGTGGGGGCCATTTTCGATCTGCACATGGACTTCTCCCATCCCATCAGGAGCATTGACAGCGAGGCCCCCAGCCCCCTGGACGCGCCGGCGGGCTGCCCCTTCCAGAGCCGCTGCGATCGCTGCATGGGAATTTGCAGGCAGGAGCGCCCGGTTCTCAGGGAGGCTGCGCCGGAGCACCAGGTGGCCTGCCATCTTTACGCATAAAACTTCATGCGCCACAGGCGCACCACGAACACAGGCAAAAGTCGGGGCGCATGAAGTTTCGCGCATATGGGCCGCCCCGGCCCACGCACTTGAATCTTATGGCCGTGCCGCTGAAAGCGGCGCATGGACAATTTTGCTATGCTTTTGCATAGCAAACAGGAGGTTTGTATCCATCGTATGAATATCGGGACATTATGCATCCATCCCGGCGAAAAGCAGTCCGGCTTTCTGAAGGTCGTCGGCTGCGGCTACGAGCTGCCGGTGACGGTCATCCGCGGGCATGCGGGAGACCGGACCGCACTGGTGACCGCCGGCATCCACAGCGCGGAGTATGTGGGGATCCAGGCCGCCATCGAGCTGGCGGAGGAGCTGCAGCCGGAGGCGGTCTGCGGCACGGTGGTCATCGCGCCGCTGATCAACGTCAGCGGCTTTTCCCACCGGACCATGAGCATGGTCTATGAGGACAACAAAAACCTGAACCGGGAGTTTCCCGGCGCGGCGGGCGGCACCACGGCCGAGCAGATCTGCCACACCGTTGCCACAGAGCTGATCCACAGGGCGGATTACTATATCGATCTCCATTGCGGAGACGGGTATGAGGCGCTGCGCCCCTATGCCTACTATGTAGGGCCGGTCGACCCGGCGGTGCGGGAGAAGGCGTTTCAGATGGCCCGCCGGGTAAAGGCAGAATATCTGGTGGAATCCCAGTGTACCGCCGGCGGCGCATACAACTACGCCAGCAGCATCGGCATCCCCTCTGTGCTCATTGAACGGGGCGGCCAGGGCATCTGGAGCAGGGGCGAGGTGGACCTGGACAAGGGAGATGTGCGTCGCATTCTCTCCTATTTGAGGATTTTGGATCCGCCGGAGGCGGAGGACGCGCCGGAGCCTCAGCTTATCTTCCGGGAGGCGGTCTATGAAAACGCACCGGTGGGCGGCTGCTGGTATCCGGCCCTGCGGCCCGGAGACCGGTTTGAGGCGGGGGATGTGCTGGGGGAAATCCGTGACTATTTTGGCAATCCCCTCCATGTCTGCAGGGCCCGCTCCCGCGGGGTGATCCTCTATCAGGTGACGAGCCTGACCATTTTGAAGGGCGGCCCCATGGTGACCTACGGCGTACTGGAAACATAAGGCGCCCCGGCTCCTGCGGCTCCCCCTGGCTGCAACAGATATACAAATGGTGAGAGCGCAGCCGGACGGCTGCGCCCCCCTTTGCAGCGGGCAGCGGTCGCTGCCCGCTCTTTTTGACAGCCCAGCGGATACTGCGGGCTGTGCATGTTCCACGCCCTGCAGGAGATGCTGCGGCTTACGCCTCTCACCTCCAAAAGGTGCTGCAGCCCGCCTTTTCTGTCCGGTTGAAATCGATGATCCGGTGCAGCAGCGGATAGTCAACCTCCCTGTCCCAGGGGATGCGAAAGAGCATCCTGCCCTGCTGATAGCCGGCATGTGCGATCTCCTGCTCAAAGCGCTCCATGTCGGCGCGCTCGGGAGAAACGGCCAGGTGCCCTGCGGACGCACTGAAGGCGATGATAAATGTGCCATGCTCCGTAAACATGGGCTGGTTCCATGCAATTTTGGGGAGCAGCTGAATATTCCAGGCTCCGGGAGCCGCCGGTCCGGCGGTTGAGAACCACCGTTCCGGCCGCTTGGAGCCAGGTTTCTGTGGCTGAGA
>CAJFPI010000074.1 GCA_904398675.1 uncultured Oscillospiraceae bacterium | reverse complement strand
GGCCCGCCACCCACTATGTCACCCCCAAGGAGAAGATGGACGCCGCCATCCAGGAGATCTACAGGGAGCTGGAGGACCGGCTCCGGGAGCTCAACGAGCAGAACAAGCTGGTGGAGGCCCAGCGGCTCAAGCAGCGGGTGCTCTACGACATCGAGATGATGCAGGAGCTGGGCTACTGCTCCGGCATTGAAAACTACTCCCGTGTCATCGACGGGCGTCCTGTGGGCTCCCCGCCCCACACCCTGCTGGACTATTTCCCCGACGACTTCGTCCTCTTCATCGACGAGAGCCATGTGACGCTGCCCCAGGTACGGGCCATGTACAACGGGGACCGGGCCAGAAAGGAGAGCCTGGTGGAGTATGGGTTCCGCCTGCCCTGCGCCTTTGACAACCGGCCGCTGAAATTTGACGAGTTTGAGGACCGGCTCAACCAGGTGATCTACGTCTCCGCCACCCCCGCCGAATATGAGCGGGGCCGGGCGGACCAGATCGTGGAGCAGCTGATCCGGCCCACGGGCCTTTTGGACCCGCTGGTGGAGGTGCGGCCCGTGGAGGGCCAGATCGACGATCTCATCGGCGAGATCAACCATCGCTCTGCCCGGAACGAGCGGGTGCTGGTGACCACCCTCACCAAGAAGATGGCCGAGGACCTCACCACCTATCTCACCCAAGCGGGCATCCGGGTCCGCTACATGCACCACGATGTGGAGACCATCGAGCGGATGGAGCTGATCCGGGACCTGCGGCTGGGAGAATTTGACGTATTGGTAGGCATCAATCTGTTGCGGGAGGGTCTCGATATGCCAGAGGTGTCCCTGGTGGCCATTCTGGACGCGGACAAGGAGGGATTCCTCCGCAGCGAAACCAGCCTGATCCAGACCATCGGCCGGGCCGCCCGGAACGCCGACGGCATGGTGATCCTCTACGCCGACACCATCACCCCCTCCATGCGCCGGGCCATGGATGAAACCGAGCGCCGCCGGGAGAAACAGGACGCCTTCAACAAGGCCCACGGCATTGTGCCCAAGACGGTCATCAAGTCTGTCCGGGAGGTGCTGGAGATCTCCAAGAGCGCCGAGGCCGCCCAGCGGCAGTCCGGCAAAAAGCTGACGAAGGCGGAGACTGAGCGGGAGATCCAGCGCCTGGAGAAGGAGATGAAGGAGGCGGCGAAGATGCTGGAGTTCGAGTACGCCGCCATCCTGCGGGACCGGCTGATCGAGCTGAGGAAGAACAAGTAGCCGCCTCCTTCCCCGCACCTCCGCGTGCTGGGGCGGGTCCGCCCTCCGGGGGATAACTTTTTGCTCGTGCAAAAAGTCACCAAAAACACGTTTAGGGGCCTTGCCCCTAAATACCCCGCTTTTGGGAGCAGGGTCATGGAGGGGCCTATGTTACCCCCGCCGCCGGGAGCAGGTACACCTGCCTGCCTCCTTCATGTCCCCACCTCGCCTGCCGGCCTGTGAAACCGATGGTCCCCAAACCCGCAGGCGGCAGTGTCTACCCCACCCTGCAGGGCATGGTGCGGCGGAGGGCCGTTGCCCACCAGGGCAACGCGCAGCGGAGCGGTCAGCGCGGAAAGAGGAGCAGGCAGACACGACACGCAGCGAAAGGAGAAAACAGCCAACCGGGGAGGATCAACCTATCTCTGTCCGGCAAAAAGTTTTTCTCTTGGACCGGCCGCGGCCCGTTTATCTCCGGGCCAAGCGCCGCCGCATAGCGGCGGTTGCCCTCCGATACACGCCTGCGGGCGTAGTCTTTTTTCAAAAAGAGAATGGGGGGCGGGAAAACGTTCCTTTCATGGGACAGCATTTTGCTTATAGACGGGGAAAAGGCTGCCTCTGTCTGCCCATACGGGGGCCGGGGTGTCCCCGGCGGCGTTTTGGGTGCTTTTTCGCCGAGGAAAAAGCACCTCGCACCGAAAGCACGAAATCCCCTCTTCCAACAGGGGTGAGAATCGCTTTTAAGAGGTGCGCCCCTGGAGGGGCGGAATGTACCTCGAGCCGGGAGGAAACCATCATGCGCTACGATTGGTTAGACGAATACCTGCTGTCCTTCCCCGGCGTGGAGAAGGACTATCAGCCCGTCTGGCAGTGGTTCCGCTACAAGGTCCGGGGCAGGATGTTCGCCGCCGTCTGCTCCCCGGATCGGCGCTATCAGACCTACGGCGGCCATGATCTGGTCAACCTGAAATGCGAGGTGGCGGCAGGCGAGCTGCTGCAGGCCCAGTACCCGGAGATCCTGCCGGGATTTTATTCGGACAAGCGGACCTGGATCTCCTGCCTCCTGGATGGAGCATTGCCGGAGGACACCCTGCGGGAGCTGTGCGCCGCCTCCTATGCCCTGGCGGTGCAAAGGCTGCCGAAATATGTCCAGAAAGAGTTGTCTGGCTCCTAGGCTGCCATCGCCCCGTGTCTTCCGCCCCCCATTGGGGGAGGCGCCTCTTTCGGCAGCCCTGCCGACAAAGCGGGGCTCCCGCCGGAGCCCAGC
>CAJFPI010000073.1 GCA_904398675.1 uncultured Oscillospiraceae bacterium | reverse complement strand
TCGTCACCTCCCGCCAGCTCCGGGACCGGCTGTTCCGGGAGACCCTGAAGGACGTGAGCCTGCGGGTCAGTGAGATTGAAGGCTCCACAGATGCTTTCAATGTGGCGGGCCGCGGCGAGATGAGCCTCTCCATCCTCATTGAGACGATGCGCCGGGAGGGCTATGAATTCCAGGTGTCGCCGCCCCGCGTCCTCTATCAGGAGATCGACGGCAAGAAGTGCGAGCCCATTGAGCGGCTGGTGGTGGACGTGCCCAGCGACAGCGTGGGCGCGGTCATTGAGAAGATCGGCTCCCGCAAGGGCGACCTGGTGGAGATGACACCGGTGGGCGAGCGGATGAAGATCGAGTTCCTGGTGCCCTCCCGGGGCCTCTTCGGCTACCGCAATGAGTTTTTGACCGACACCAAGGGCGAGGGCATCATGGCTAGCGTCTTTGACTCCTACGCCCCCTTCAAGGGCGAGCTGAGCCGCCGCAGCACCGGCTCCCTCATCTCCTTTGAGACCGGCGAGAGCGTTACCTACGGCCTCTATAATGCCCAGGAGCGCGGGGCGCTGTTCATCGGCGCCGGCGTGCCGGTGTACGCGGGCATGGTGGTGGGCGTCAGCCCCAAGAGCGAGGACATCACCGTCAACGTCTGCAAGAAAAAGCAGCTGACCAACATGCGGGCCAGCGGCAGCGACGAGGCGCTGCGCCTGGTGCCGCCCCGGCAGCTGAGCCTGGAGCAGTGCCTGGAGTTTCTGGCGGACGACGAGCTTTTGGAGGTCACGCCCAAGAGCCTGCGCATCCGCAAGAGCATCCTGGACCACGAGAAACGGATGAAGGCTGTCATGCGCAGCCGGAAGGGATAAAGCGCAGCGGCTGCACAGCTGCCGCCCATATGCGGCGGAAGAATACCCACTGGTTTTCAGGCGGCAGGTACGTCTGGAAACCACCTTGCGCGAAGTGAGCGTCAAATCGTCCGCCATGGGCCGACAGCTGGGGCGCAGAACGGAGCGCCGCCCCTGTGCCGGAAAAGGCGCCGGCCTTTTTCGGCAGGCGCAGCCGGCCCGGGTCTCCGGGCCGGTTTTTGCGATTTCGACAGGAAGATACTTTTTCCGCAGATGGAATTTGGGAAAAGTTCCCTGTTGACAAAATGGAGAATTTCTATTTAAAATAAGATAGTTTAAAGAAATGCCCCCGGGCTGCAAAAACGCGGCGCGGCGGGTGTCGGCGAGGGGAAACGTGAGGAAAGGAGAACGGGATATGTTCGCCATGCTGAGACAGTCTGAGCGGCTGAATGACGCGGCGGCCTTGGTGTTTCGTTTTCCCCCTTTTCCTTACAGATCCGGTTTCGCTGGTGAATCCATTTTTTCACCGCGGGACCGGTATTTTTTTGCCCCGGCACAGTAAATGAAAGGGAGGAGCAGAGATGGGCAGAGATGTGATCGTCGCCTGTGATTTTCCAGGCAAGGAGGAGGTCCTCCGGTTTTTAGACCGTTTCCCGGAGGAGAAACCCTATGTCAAAATCGGAATGGAGCTGTTTTACGCGGAGGGTCCCGCCATTGTGCGGGAGATCAAGGCCAGGGGACACAGGATTTTCCTGGATCTCAAGCTCCATGACATCCCCAACACGGTGAAAAGCGCCATGGCGGTGCTCTCCCGGCTGGATGTGGATATGGTGAACCTCCACGCCGCCGGAACCGCCGCCATGATGACCGCCGCGCTGGAGGGCCTGACCCGGCCGGACGGCACCCGGCCCCTGCTCATCGCGGTGACACAGCTCACCTCCACCAGCGAGGAGCGCATGCGCGGGGAGCTGCTGATCGACCGTCCCCTGGACGAGGTGGTGATGGCCTACGCCAAAAACGCCGCCCAGGCCGGTCTCGACGGGGTGGTCTGCTCCCCGCTGGAGGCGGCCAAGGTCCACGACGCCTGCGGCAGCGCCTTCCTCACCGTCACCCCCGGCGTCCGCTTTGCCGACTCTGACGTGGGGGATCAGGCCCGGGTCACCACCCCGGAGCGGGCCAGGGAGATCGGATCGGACTACATTGTAGTGGGCCGGCCCATTACCCGGGCGGAGGATCCTGTGGCGGCCTACCGCCGCTGTGTGCGGGAATTTGTGGGATAATAAGAGGAAAAAGACACGCGGAAGAAAGGGAGATCGTTATGGAAATTGAAAAAATCGTTGCCAAGGCGCTGCTGGATATCAAGGCCGTGTTCCTCCGGCCGGAGGAGCCCTTTACCTGGGCCAGCGGCATTAAGAGCCCCATCTACTGTGACAACCGCCTGATCCTCACCGCGCCGGAGGCCCGCAACACGGTGGAGAACGCCCTGGCGGAGACGGTGCGCCAGGAGTACCCGGACTGCGAGGTGCTCATGGGCACCTCCACCGCCGGCATCCCCCACGCCGCCATCGTGGGCCATATCCTGGGCCTTCCCATGGGCTACGTCCGCTCCGGCAGCAAGGACCACGGCCGGCAGAACCGGATCGAGGGCCGCTTGGAGAAGGGGCAGAAGGTGGTGGTGGTGGAGGACCTGATCTCCACGGCTGGCAGCTGCATCGAGGTGGTGGAGGCCCTGCGGGAGGCAGGCGCCCAGGTGCTGGGCATCGTCAGCATCTACACCTACGGCATGCAGAAGGGGCTGGACCGCCTGGCTGCCGCCAACGTCCGCAATGTGAGCCTCACCAACTTTGACGTCACCGTGGAGGTGGCTGCGGAGGAGGGGTATATCCGCCCGGAGGACAAGCAGCGGCTCATCGCCTTCCGCAACAACCCCTCGGATGAGAGCTGGATTCACTGAGAAACGCCGACTGGAGAAAGGATGCTGTGACCATGAGACATTTGATTGACATTACCGACCTGACCGTAGAGGAGATCGACCAGCTGATCGCCACGGCGGAGGACATTCTGGAAAATCCTGTGAAATACCAGGATGTGGCCGCCCATAAGCAGCTTGCCACCCTGTTTTTTGAGCCGTCCACCCGTACGCGCCTGAGCTTTGAGTCGGCTATGCTGTCCCTGGGCGGCAGCGTGCTGGGATTCTCCTCCGCCTCTTCCAGCTCCACCGCCAAGGGTGAGACGGTCACCGACACCATCCGCACCGTGGGCAACTATGTGGACATCATCGCCATGCGCCATCCCAAGGAGGGCGCGCCCTACGCCGCCAGCCTCCGCTCCCCGGTACCCATCATCAACGCCGGTGACGGCGGGCATAACCACCCCACCCAGACCCTCACAGACCTGCTCACCATCCACCGTGAGCGGGGCAGCCTTGCAAACTTTACCATCGGGTTCTGCGGCGACCTGAAGTTTGGACGCACGGTCCACTCCCTGGTCAACGCCCTGTCCCGCTACACCGGCATCCGTTTCATCTTCATCTCTCCGGAGGAGCTGAAAATGCCCGCCTATATCAACGAATCCCTCAAGCGCAAGGGCCTCAGCTATGAGGAGACGGAGAGCCTGGAGGACGCCATGCCCCAGCTGGATGTCCTCTATATGACCAGAGTTCAGAAGGAGCGGTTCTTCAACGAGGCCGACTACATCCGCCTCAAGGACATCTATGTGCTGGATCCCGCCAAGCTCCAGAACGCCAAGAAGGAAATGTGCATCCTGCACCCCCTGCCCCGCGTCAATGAGATCGCCGTGGCGGTGGATGACGACCCCCGGGCGCGCTACTTCGAGCAGGTCCGCAACGGCAAATTCATCCGCATGGCGCTGATCATGAAACTGCTGGATCTGAAGGTCTGAGCCGATACAAGAAAGGGAGGTACTCCGTATGAACATTGACAGCATTCAGAATGGTTTCGTCCTGGACCACATCAAGGCCGGCGCCTGCATGGATATCTATAAGTATCTGAAACTGGACGAGCTGGACTGCTCCGTAGCCATCATCAAAAATGCGAAAAGCAGCAAAATGGGCAAAAAGGACATCATCAAGATTGATTCCCCCATCGATCTGGATTTCGATGTGCTGGGCTATATCGATCCCAACATCACCGTGGACATCATCAAGGACGGAAAGCTGGTGGAGAAGAAACACCTGGCCCTGCCGGAAAAGCTGGTGAATATCATCCACTGCAAGAACCCCCGCTGCATCACCACCGCCGAGCCCCAGCTGGACGCCATCTTCCTGCTCTCCGACCCGGAGAAACGGACCTATCGCTGCGCCTACTGCGAGGCGGAGCGGAAACGCCACCGCTGAGACCTTGCAGCATACAGGAGCCGGCCCGACAGGGCCGGCTCCTCAGCGTGTCAAAGAACGCTCATCCGGTGTAAAACGCTGCGTGCCGTCGGGGGAGCTCGAGGGGGCAAAGCCCGCCTCGAGTGGGATCAAATGCCCCGCAAAGCCTTGATGCGCAAGGCGTGCGGCGAACGCAGAGAGGGCTTTTCCACTGCCCGGCAGTGGGAAAGCAACGGCATTTTCCAGGCTGTCAAAAAAAGTCTTAATAGACTTTTTTGACAGCCTGAGGAGCCGGCCCGACAGGGCCGGCTCCTGTTCGGTTATCTGCCCTGCGCCGGTGTGCAGCATTGCGGAAATTATTGACAGGTGAGAATCTATATGATATTATTTTGATATCATATAAGGCGACGGAGGGGCAACGGCCCTTCCCCGGCGTTTCCAATGCGGCGGAAAACTGAATGGAATGGAGAATTGTTTCAAATTTGTTCATAATTCCATTGCAGAATCTTCACATTTCAGTTAAATTACATTTCTATAATAGAAGTGACTTTCGCATATCAGGGGGGAGGGGACTCCCCCTGCCGCTTGGTCGGCAGAGAAGGGGAGGCATAGGATTCTCATGGCAGAGACATTGAAAAAAATCAAGGTGAAACGGATCATTGCCATGCTGATTGTGGTGGCGCTGGGCATTTTTGTCTGGCGCGCTTGTTTTGCCGGCGGCGGACAGGACGGGGCGGCGGCCAACAGCTATCTGACTGCCCAGGTGGACCGGGGGGATATTGTGAGCACCCTCTCCGGCAGCGGCACGCTGGAGCCCGCGGATTCCTACACTGTGACAACCCTTACCAGCGGGGAGATCCTCTCGGCGAATTTTGAGGAGGGGGACACGGTGGAGAAGGACCAGATGCTGTATGAGGTGGACAGCTCCGACGCGGCCTCCAGCCTGGAGCGGGCGGAGCTGACGCTGAGCCAGGCCCAGCGCAGCTATGAGCGGGCGCTGGAGAGCCAGGCGGATCTGGATGTGAAATCCACCGTTTCCGGCACAGTGGAGGAGCTGCTGGTGGAGACGGGCGACGACGTGACCGCCGGCCAGGAGCTTGCCCGGGTGCGCGATCAAAACACCATGAAACTGGAGATCCCCTTTTTGGCGGAGGATGCCCAGCAGATCTCGGTGGGCCAGGCTGCCTCGGTGACGCTGGGCAGCACCTTTGAGACACTCTCCGGCACGGTGACGGCTGTCAGCGGAGCCAACCAGGTGCTCACCGGCAACCGCATTGTGCGGACTGTCACCATCGAGCTTCAGAACCCCGGTGCCATTACCGACGGCACCACCGCCACCGCCCAGGTGGGGGAGCTCTCCTGCGCCGGCAGCGGCACGCTGCAGGCCAAGGGCTCGGCTACCATTACCGCGCCCGCCTCCGGCACTGTGACGGGGTTTTATGTCAGCGAGGGCAGCCGTGTCAGCCGGGACCAGGCTCTTCTTCACATTGACAGCGACACTGTGACCGATCAGGTGGACAGCGCCTACCGCACCCTGCGGGATGCGGAGATCGCCCTGGAGAATCAAAACGATACGCTGGAGGAATACACCATTACCTCCCCCATCAGCGGCACTGTTGTGGACAAGGCCTATAAGGCCGGGGACACCCTGGAGGCCGGTAAGACGCTGTGCACCATCTACGACCTCAGCTACCTGTCCGTTACGCTCTACATAGACGAGCTGGATATCAGCAAGCTCCAGGTGGGGCAGGAGGTATCCATCACTGCCGATGCAGTGGAGGGGGAGACCTTTGCCGGTACAGTGACCAACATCAGCATCATGGGCACCACCACCGGCGGCACCACCACCTACCCGGTGACGGTCCGCATCGACGACACCGGCGACCTTCTGCCGGGCATGAATGTGGACTGCACCATCACCACCGCCAGCGTTACGGATGTGCTGCGGATCCCGGCAGGCGCGGTATCCCGGGGCAACCGTGTGCTGGTGTACGGCGAGGACAACGGCGGCGACGAGACCATCCCCGAGGGGTATGGCTGGCGGGAAATCACCATCGGCGAGAGCGACGGGGACTATGTAGAGGTGCTCTCGGGGCTCTCCGAGGGGGATCAGATCACCTACCAGCCTGCCGCGCCCACCGACAGTTTCTATGACATGATGATGGGCGGCGGCATGGGCGGCATGGGCGGCGGAGGCGTCGTAATGGATGGCACCGTGGTCATGACGGGGCCGGAAATGTGAGGCGGCGAAATGGATCCGTTGATCGTATTTGACCATGTCTGCAAGTTTTATCAGATGGGCGACGAGACGGTCCGCGCAGCGGACGAGATCTCTTTCTCCATCCAGCAGGGGGAGTTCGTGGCCATTGTGGGCAAGTCCGGCTCCGGCAAGTCCACCTGCATGAACATTATCGGCTGTCTGGACGTTCCGACCTCCGGCAGATACCTGCTCCAGGGCAGGGATGTGGGGCAGATGAATAAAAATGAGCTGGCAGACACCCGCAACAAGCTCCTGGGGTTTATTTTCCAGCAGTATAACCTGCTGCCAAAGCTCTCGGTAATGGAAAATGTGGAGGTGCCGCTGATGTATGCCGGGGTCTCCAGGGCCGAGCGCCGCCAGCGGGCGGAGGCGGTGCTGGAGAAGGTGGGGCTGGCGGACAAGAAAAAGCACCGGCCCAATCAGCTCTCCGGCGGCCAGCAGCAGCGGGTGTCCATCGCCCGGGCGCTGGCGGGGGATCCGGCAGTGATCCTGGCCGACGAGCCCACCGGCGCTCTGGACAGCAAGACCAGCCGGGACGTGCTGGGCATGCTGCAGCAGCTCCACCGGGAGGGGCGCACGGTGGTGCTCATTACCCATGACAACTCCATCGCCATTACTGCGCCCCGGATCATCCGCCTGGAGGACGGAAAGGTGGTTTACGACGGCCCCGCCCAGGGCAAGGGCGCCCTGGTGACCCATGAGGAGGTGGCCGTGTAGGTGAAACTGTCAGAATCCTTTACCATGGCCATCCGCAACATTCTCTCCAGCAAAATGCGGACCTTTCTCACCATGCTGGGCATCATTATCGGCATCGCCTCGGTGATGGTGATCGTGGGCCTTGGCAACGGCATGCAGAACTATATGCTGGACATGTTCCAGTCCATGGGAACCAACACCCTCACCGTCAGCCTCTATGGCCGGGGGTCCAACCGGGCGGTGGATGAGGAGGAGATGTACGAGATCGTAGCGGAAAACAGCCAGTATCTCAGCCAGGTCTCCCCCACAGTCTCCGTGCAGGGAACGGTGAAGATCGGGACGGAGACTTCTGACTATACCTCTGTCACCGGCGTCAGCGAGGATTACTTCAACATGATGGAGTACGCCATTTCCCAGGGGCGGGGCCTCCAGTATATTGATATGGAAAAACGACTGAATGTCTGTGTGGTGGGGGAATATATCAATCAGACCTATTATAATGGCGCGGCTGTGGGGAATACCATTAAGGTCGGGGACCATTCCTATAAGATCGTGGGGGTAATGGCCCAGGAGAGCGACACGCTGGAGGAGCGGACCACCGACGACAGCATTTTCCTGCCCTACTCCACTGCCGCCCGTTTTTCCGGCGGAAACATCTCCAGCTATCTGGTGACGCTGACGGACGAGGCGTATGCCACCCAGGGGCGGACAGTTCTGGAGGACGCCCTCACGGAGATCTACGGCTCTGACAGCGCATTCTACGTTATGAGCATGACGGAAATCCTGGATATCATGACCGACATGGTCAATGTGATGATCACCATCCTGGCGGCCATTGCCGCCATCTCCCTGGTGGTGGGCGGGATCGGCATTATGAACATCATGCTGGTGTCGGTAACGGAGCGGACCAAGGAGATCGGCATTCGGAAGGCGCTGGGCGCCAAGGAGCGGACGATTCTGATCCAGTTTGTCATGGAGGCGGCCACCACCAGCGCCATTGGCGGCATCATCGGCATTGCCGTGGGCTACGGCCTCTCTTCCCTGGCCACGATGCTTATTGTTACGCTGATGCAGACCAATATGGCGGTGACGCCGTCGGCGGGGTCTATTGCCATGGCCTTCGGCGTCTCGGGCGCCATCGGCGTGCTCTTCGGCTATCTCCCCGCCAAGAAGGCGGCACAGCTCAACCCAATCGACGCACTGCGCTTTGAATAAAGGAGGAAGAGAAACATGAAACGGATCGGCGCATGGATCCTGACTGTGTGCCTGGTGCTGGGACTGGCGGCAGCCCCGGCGTCAGCCGCGGACAGCGCCACCATCCAGGCAACCGTTCAGGCCCTGGGCATCATGGTGGGGGACGAGAACGGCAGCATGAATTTGAGCGCCAACGTGACCCGGGCCCAGTTTTGCAAGATGATGGTGGCGGCCTCGGTCTACAAGGACACGGTGGACGAGGAGGGGGGCATGTCCCTCTTCAGCGACGTCCGGGCCAGCCATTGGGCGGCAGAGTATATCCGTGTGGCGGTGGAGCAGGGGTGGTTCCAGGGGTACAGCGACGGTACCTTCCGCCCGGAGAAGACCATCACCACCGAGGAGGCCGCAGCAGCGCTGCTGCGCCTTCTGGGGTATGAGGACAGCGATCTGGCGGGCACCTACCCCAACGCCCAGCTCTCCAAGTTCCGCGCCCTGGGGCTGGGGGACGGCATCAGTGTCTCCAGGGGGCAGACCGTCAGCCGCAGCGACGCCATGTACATGTTCTATAACCTGATGACGGCCCAGACCAAAAGCGGCAGCGTGTATGCCACCACCCTTGGCTACACCCTCACCGCCGGCGGGGAGCTGAACTACGCAGGCATCGTGGAAAACGATCTCAGCGGCCCCTATACGAGGAATCCCGGCGAGGCGCTGCAGCTGCCCTTCTCCGGCGGGAACATTACCGTGTACCTCAACGGCACGGCGGCCTCCCTCTCGGATGTCGATACCTACGACATCTACTACTACAATGAGAACCTGCGAACCGTTTATGCCTACAGCAACCGTGTGACCGGCACCTATACCGCCGCCTCGCCCAGCACCATGTCCCCCTCCTTGGTGACGGTGGCCGGTGTGAGCTACGAGGTGTCCACCGCGTCGGCGGCCTATAAGCTCTCGGCCATGGGAGGATTCTCCCTGGGCGACCAGGTGACGCTGCTGCTGGGTATGGACGGCACGGTGGCGGACGTGATCGCCGCGGCGGAAAACGACGAGATCACCTACGGCGTTGTGGTGGGCAGCACGCAGAAGAGCTATACGGATGAGAGCGGCGCGGTACAGACCTCCTCTGTTGTCCGCGTGGCCTGCACCGACGGCGTGGTGCGGGAGTACGAGACGGCGGGGACCTACCGCAACGGCGCTATGGTCTCCATCAGCTATGCCGGCAGCCAGTCCGGCGTCCGGAGCCTCTCCAGCCGCAGCCTCAGCGGTAAGGTCAGCACCGACGGCACAAAGATCGGCGACTACACCTTCGCTGAAAACGTCCAGATCCTGGATACGGACGAGTACGGCGGCTATCGGCGGATCTATCCCTCCCGCCTGGCGGGCTGCACCCTGAAGAGCAGCGACGTGCGCTGGTACACCACGGACAGCGGCGGCAACATCACCCACATGATCCTGGACGACGCCACCGGCGACGTGCAGACCTACGGCGTGCTCACACGGGTGGAGGAGCTGGTCAGCGGCATGACCGTGTCGGGCCAGTACGGCTATATCC
Source organism: uncultured Oscillospiraceae bacterium (assembly GCA_904398675.1). Taxonomy (GTDB): domain Bacteria; phylum Bacillota; class Clostridia; order Oscillospirales; family Oscillospiraceae; genus CAJFPI01. The sequence continues at coordinate 1,307 of CAJFPI010000073.1, read as the reverse complement.
AGAACGGCCAGAGCGGCACCATCATGGGCAGCACTGTCTACAACGTCACCACCGGCGGCGCCCGGTTCCTCTACGACGACGAGGGACAGCTGCAGGGCATCCGGAATCTGGAGCGGATGACGGTGACCCGTCTCACCTCCTCCACCGCCCAGAGCAGCAGCGGTACCTGGAAGGTGGCCGAGGACGTCCAGGTCTATCTGCGAAACGGCAGCACTTACTCGCTGGTGAACATCGCCTCCATCAGCGACCTGGAGCAGTACAGCGTGACGGCCTACTACGACGATCTGGGCTACAGCGCCGGCGGCCTGGTCCGGGTGATCGTGGCCACGGCCCGGTAAGAGACCTCATGCGATGCAGGCGCACCGCGATTGCGGGCAAAAGGAACCGGCACATGGCTGTTGCTGCTGTGCACTTGCACGGCAGCAACAGCCGGCGGAATAGCATCGGCCCTGTCAGCAAACAGAGCTGGGGCCCCAGGCACTGCCTGGGGCCCCAGCTCTGTTATATATGGATATATGGCAATGGCTACGGCCTTAAGAGCTCCTCCATGCGGCTCTCTCCATAGATCTCGACGCCGTGGGCGAGGAGCAGCTCCGCCGCCACGCCGCTGCCGGACACGACGGTGCCGGTGAAGGTGCCGTCGTAGATGCTGCCGCAGCCGCAGGAGGGGCTGCGCTCCTTGAGCACCGCTTTTTTCACGCCGTGCTGCAGCGCCAGGGCCAGGGTTTTCTCCGCCCCCCGCTGGAAGGCGGCGGTCACATCTGCGCCGCTTTTGGAGAGGACCCGGTCCCCCACCCGCTCCGAGGGCTCGTGGGGGATGGGCAGGCCGCCAAGACACTCCGGACACACCGGCACCAGCTCGTAGCGCGCCTTCAATGCCTCTGTAAGCGGGGCATAGTTGTTGCCGCCGTTATACTTGCAGTTGCGCCCCAGAAGGCAGGCGCTGATGAGCAGTTTCTCCCTCACAGGGCCATCTCCCTTCCGTCCAGGGCGGCGTATATTAGCGTGTCCCCCTCGTAGGACAGCTTGAGGGAGAAGAAGGGACGCCCGTCCTCCAGCAGACGGAAGAAGATCTTGTCCCCCTCCCAGATGGGGAGGGATTCCACCCTTTCCTTCGGCACCCATTCCAGTACGCCCTCGCTGCAGTCCGCTGCCATAGTCCCCTCCCAGCCGGTGGCGGTGAATAAATGCATGTATTCCGTCTCCCAGCCCTTGGAGGCGAAGGTGATGACGCCGCGATAGCGCCAGTCGGTCAGGGTCAGGCCGGTCTCCTCCCGGACCTCCCGCAGAAGGCACTCCTCGGGGCT
>CAJFPI010000072.1 GCA_904398675.1 uncultured Oscillospiraceae bacterium | reverse complement strand
TACGGCTCCACCACCGGGCGGGGAATGGCCCAGAAGGATATCAACACAGGCCGCAATCAGGGCCACATGACCGAGCAGGAGCAGGGACAGGCGCTCATTCAATGCTATGAGGATATCATGGCCGCCGGCAGCGCCGGAAGCTGCATCTTCTCCTGGCAGGATGAATGGTTCAAAAGGACCTGGAACACCATGCACATGATCGACGTGGACAACAGGCCCTACTGGAGCGACTATCAGACCAATGAGCAGTTTTTCGGCCTGCTCACCTTTGACCCTGGCGCTGAAAAAAGCGTCTGTTATGTGGACGGAGACGCTGGGGAGTGGACGGAAGGAGATGTGGTGATCTCTGACGGGGAAGGCAGCCTGTCCATGAAATACGACGAAAAGTTTCTGTATTTTTATGTGGCAGGCTTTGATCCGGATACAGACACCCTCTATATCCCCATCGATACCAACCCCAAAATCGGCAGCACCTACTGCCAGAATTACGATTTGACATTTGAGCGGGAATGCGACTTTGTCATCTGCATTGACGGGATGGACAACAGCCGGGTGGTGGTGCAGGAGCGGTATGAGGCGCTGAACTCCACTTATGGTGAGACCTACTACGCCCACAACCCCTATTATCCCGACAACCGTCCACAGTCCTCAAGCCCTGTTTTCTGCAGCATCTATATGCCGCTGACTCTGACGGGTACACTGCCGACAACCGAAGACGACGTCCCAACCGGCGAAAAATACGAAACCGGCCAGCTCCGCTGCGGGAACGCCAACCCGGATTCGGAGGATTTCGACTCCCTGGCCGACTTTTGTTTTACCGATAGCGGCGTGGAGATCCGCATTCCCTGGCAGCTGCTGAACTTCTTCAACCCTTCGGAGATGATGATCCACGACGATTATTACGAATGCTATGGCATTGAAGGCCTGCACATCGACGAGATGTATGTGGGCATGGCTGCGGGGGGCGATACAGAGTACCGCATCCCCATGGCCTCCTTCCCGCTGGAGGGCTGGGGCAGGACGGTTACCTACCATGAGCGGCTGAAGGAGTCCTATTACATTTTGCAGGAATACTGGGCAGGGCTGGACAGCTGAGCAGCCATTGGCCCGATGAGAGGAGGCGGCGCAGTGGGCGCTGAGGTCCTGCTGTATGGCTACGGCATCGTATGCCTGAGCATGCTGGCATTCAATGTGCTCTATGGGCTGCATCTGCGTTCGGATGACCGGCGGATGGATGCAAAGGCTGAGATCATCCGCCGCCATGTGACAGAGCAGCTGGAGCGTCTTCAGGAAAATCCGTCTGGGCCGGCCCAGACAATCCAGGCCAGCCATCTGGCCTGGATGCGTCGTCGGCTCTCCCATGTCAACTACCTGCTGGCCTTTGACAGGATCCTGAATGAATTGGACAGTCAGGACGAGATTTATCAGAGCTATATGAAACAGATGCAGCCGGTGTTTTTATATCTGGCCACCGCCTACTGGAAACGGGAGAATACCCAGGCGGCGTACTTCTGCTATTTCCTTGCCCGGCACAAGCTGCGCCGCCACATGGAGATAGATCAGATCCAGCAGGTGATGCTCTCCTATCTGCAGAAAGACAGCTTGTACTGCAAGATCAACGCATGGAAAGCCCTTTGCAGTTTCGGCAGTCCCTCCGTTATCGTCAAGGCCCTGCAGGAGCTGAGCGCCGGGGAGGCAAGCCAGCTGCATGAAAAGGTGATCACGGAGGCGCTGCTCACCTACACAGGCGATCCCGGGGATCTGATCGAGACCCTTTGGGCGCGGCTGGAGGGGTTCTCCGTGCCCACCCAGCGGGCGATCCTGGACTACATACGGTTCCAAAGCGGCGGTTACGGCGGCCGCATGCTGGAGATCCTGCGGGATGACCGGCGGGACAAGGAGCTGCGGCTGTCAGCTGTCCGCTACTTTGGCCGCTACCCGGACCCGGCGGCCCGCCCGCTGCTGCTGGAATTTCTCCAGGACAGGGATCCGACACACTGGGAATTTGCTGCCATCAGCGCCACCTCCCTGGCGCGGTATGACGGGCAGGAAGTGGCGGACGCCCTGCTGCGGGCCATGAACAGCAGCAACTGGTATATCCGCAGCAACGCCGCATCCAGCCTGGAGGCCCACGGGCTCTCCTACGAGGACATGCTCCAGGTCCTTGGCGGCGGCGACCGGTATGCCCGGGAGATGCTGACCTATCGGCTGAAGGCGAAACGACTGGAGGAAGAGGCGGCGCTTTCCGCGGCGGAAGAGACGAACACACGGAGAAAGGAGGAACCGGTGGGCGTATGAGAGATTTTATTCAGATTTTCCTGCTCTGTGTGGAGTCCTTCTTTATCCTGTACATGATCCTCTACTCCAGCTTTCTGTTCCTTTCCGTCACGGTGGGCTCTTCTGACCTCTATGCCGCCAAGCGGCGCAACCGGCTGAAGAATGAACTGGCCAACGACTATTATGTGCCGGTGTCCGTCCTGGTCCCCGCCCACAACGAGGAGGTGACCATCGAGGCCACCGTCCGCTCCCTGCTGGCGCTGGATTACAAGCTCTATGAGATCGTTGTGGTGGATGACGGCTCCACAGACAATACCACCCAGGCGCTGCGGGACGCTTTTCACATGTGGAAGATCGAGCGGCCGATCCAGCGCCGCATCCCTTGCCAGCCGGAGGAGGAGATCTACGAGACCCGGGCCTATAAAGTGCCTATCACACTGGTGCGGAAGAAGAACGGTGGCAAGGCGGATGCACTGAATATGGGGATCAATGTCTCCAGCTACCCCTACTTCCTCTGCCTGGATGCGGATTCGGTTCTCCAGCACGACTCCCTGGAGAAGATCGTGCGCCCGGTGCTGGAGGACTCCAGCGTGGTTGCGGTGGGCGGCACGGTCCGTCCCTGCAACGGCGCGGAGATCGAGAACGGCCGCGTGGTCCGCTACCGGATGCCCCGGAACCTGCTGGCCTGCATGCAGGTCATGGAGTATGACCGGTCCTTCCTGGCCTCCCGCATCCTCTTTGACCGGTTCAACGGGAATATCATCATATCCGGCGCCTTCGGCCTGTTTCTGAAAAGCGTGGTCATCGCCGCCGGAGGCTACGACAGCACCACCATGGGCGAGGACATGGAGCTGGTGGTAAAGCTCCATGTGTACTGCCGGGAGAACGGACGGCGCTACCGCATCCGCTATGT
>CAJFPI010000071.1 GCA_904398675.1 uncultured Oscillospiraceae bacterium | reverse complement strand
GTCGGCGGCCCTGTAATAGACCTCCTTCCCCTCCCGGCGGCTGACAATCAGCCCCCCGGCCTTCAGCTGCCTGAGGTGGTGGGACACGGCGGGGCTGCTCATATCGACCCATGCCGATATGTTGATGACACACTCCTCACAGTGGCACAGCAGCCAGAAAATACGGATCCTGCTTCCGTCCCCCAGCTGCTTGAAGATGTCGGAGACGATCTGGAACGCCTCCACCCCCGGCATGTGCTCCAGCTCCCGCTCTATGGGCTGGCCGTGGTCGTGGGGCAGAATTTTCTGCGGCATAGAATCTCCTCCTTTTAGCAGTGTGCAGTATATGGATTTTGCCACAAATCACGGGAAAGCAAAAGGGACAAAACCTGCGTCTCCCATGCGGCTGCCCCTTTTCCGCGGATCACACCTCCGCCGGCCGCTCCGTGCGCCGCACCGAGAGGGAGACCCCCGTGCGGCCGTTTTTCACCGCCAGCATCTCCGCCACAATGGCCACCGCCAGCTCCTCCGGCGTCTCCCCTCCCAGGTCCAGGCCGATGGGGGAGTGGATGCGCTCCAGCGTTTCCCGGCTGATTCCCCGCTTTTCCAGCTGGGAGAAGATGGCAGCCACCTTTTTTGTGCTGCCCAGCATGCCGATGTAGGCGGGGCTTTTCTGCTGCAAAACCCCATACAGCGCCTCGCCGTCCACCTGGTGGCCGTAGGTGGACACCACATAGAAGGCCCCGGCGGGCAGCGGCAGCGCCGCCACGTCGCCAAAGCGCGGAACCGGCAGAAACCGGTCGGCCATCTCCATGGACGGGCCGATCTCCAGCTCTCCCCGCGTGTCCACCAGCGTTACAAAAAAGCCGATCTCCCGGGCCGCTCGGATCACAGCCGCGCCCACATGGCCGCCGCCCACCACCACCAGCTGGGGCCGGTCGGCCCGGCAGCACTCGATAAACACTGTCAGCATCCCTGTACAGTGGATGCCCGCCGCGGTCAGCTCACTGCCGAAGTCGTAGGTCTTCACCGCATTTTCTCCCTGCTCCAGGCAGCGCAGCGCATCCTGAATGGTGGCCTTCTCCCACATGCCGCCGCCCACAGTGCCGCTGATGGTCCCGTCGGGATAGACCAGCATCTTCCCGCTGGTGCGGGCCAGCTGCTGGGCCTTGACAATGGTAACCACCGCAAAATCCTGTCCCTTTTTCAAATTCTCCGCCTGCTCCTGGAGCAGCTCATAGTATCCCACTTGATTGTCTCCTTTCCATTCCGCAAAGCCATTCCGCCCAGCGCGCAGGCTTTACCACCCCTGGCGGCGCAGGCATTCAGGGAGCCTGTCCCGGTTCTCCCGGGTAACCGTGACCACATGGACCGCGGGGTGGGCGCGGATCCGCTCCAGAAACCGGCTCTCCGCCTGCTGCAGGACGCCATAAATGGGGATTTCTCCCTCCAGGCACTGAAAAACCGCCTGCTGAAACGCCAGGGCCGCCGCCTCGGTGGGACCCAGCTCATCCATCACCAAATAGGCGGATGTTTGGGACTGGGCCAGGATGGCGCAGCCGATGGCGTCAAACCGCTCCGCAGCCGCCTCGTCCACATCCCGCCCCTTTACCAGCAGAAGGTTCTCCTCGGTACAGTCCTCCTCCCATCCGGCGTGGAGCATATGGATGGCCCCGCCCGCGGGGGTCATGATCCGCACGGTGCGGAAACCGCCGGCCGGTCCTTCGCGGCCCGCCAGCAGCTTTCGGAGCGCTGTGCTTTTCCCGATATGCTTTTCCCCCGTCAAAAAAAGGTGCCGCTGTCTTTGCATCTGCTGTTCCATATACCGCTCCCGCTCCCTTTCCGCGGTGCCGCCCCCGCTCCGCCAGTCCGGCAGGAAACCCAGGAGCCGGCGCGCCGGTTTCCCTGCTGGATTTTGTTATTTATCATACCATATCACGCCCCCGCCATGCAAGCGGCATTCCGCTGCTGTCCACTTTCAGGCGGGACTCATATTCGGCTGCGCCGGCGGTTTACTAATCGTTTTTATTTTTTTGCAAAATATACTTGACATTTTATGCAAAGCGAACATTGCAAAATGTATCAGGAGGTATCGAGAAAATGGAACTGTCCGTTATTGCCGCTGTGGTCCTGCTGTTAAACGTCTCCGCCCTGGCCCTCAAGCGCCGGCGCCGGGAGGAGGGACATGAAAAACAGAATTAAGGAGCTGCGCAGGGCGCACAAGCTCTCCCAGTCAGAGCTGGCTGACGCGGTGGGCACCACGCGGCAGACCATCACCTCCATTGAGGTGGGCAAGTACACTGCGTCGCTGCCCCTTGCCTATAAAATCGCCCGCTACTTCGGGCTGACCATCGAAGAGGTCTTTGACTTCAGCGAAATCGAGGAGGAATGAGCCGTAATGGATACAAAGCTTGAGAAAATGCGGGGAGAAATCCGCAGGCGCGTAGGCTTTGCGGGTGGGCTTGCCATCTGCCTTGCTCTTTTGTTGATCGCCGTTGCCGCCGGCGCTGTACCGGTCCGGCTGGACAACCCGGCGGTTTCGGAGTTCATCTCTGGGTTTCGGTTTGGAGTTTTGATGGCTCTGTGCCTCTATTTTCTCTGGCGCACAGCTGTCTATCTCCGCGCCCTGCGGGGCGACGGAGCGCTTAGGCGTGTGTACAACCGGGAGCACGACGAGCGCGCCGGCTATATCCAGCAGCAGGTGGGCCGCTCCTCCCTGGTCATCAACTCGGCCCTCCTCCTGACAGCAGCAGTCGTAGCCGGCTCGTTGAGCGCTCCAGTTTTCTTTACTCTGCTGGCTGTAACTGCGGCGCAGGGGATGATAAAGCTGGTGCTATGCGTCTATTACAGCCGCACCTTTACCGCCGAAGATTGAGCGCCACTGCACAAATCCCCCCGCCCCGGCATATCGTCTGCCGGGGCGGGGGGATTCTTCATGCTGTTTTGCTATCCAGGCCATCGCGGGACAGCCCATGCCGCATGGGCCGGGACCGCCGCTTTGCGCAAGGCTCCATGGGCGGTGCCTTCCGCTTTCTTACGGCACGCCTGATGCGCGTGATATTTTATTCCTTCACTGTGCCGTCGGCGTTGAACACCGGAAGGGGATTGAGATAAATGAGATCGCTGCGTTTCAGCGCGTCCCCCTCCGCCAGGATCGCCGCCCGGCCGGTCACGGTCCCCCCGGCGGTCTTTACCAGCTCCTCCAGCGCGTGGAGGCTCTCACCGGTGGAGATCACATCGTCCACAATCAGAATGCGCTTTCCCTTTATCAAAGCGCAGTCGTCGCTGCCGAGAAACAGGTCCTGGGTCCGCAGCGTGGTGATGGAGCGGACAGAGACGTGGATGGGGTCCGGCATATAGACCTTGGACCCCTTGCGGGCAATAAAATACTTTTTGGCTCCGGACTGGCGGGCCATCTCATGGATCAGGGGGATGCTCTTGGCCTCGGCCGTGAGCATATAGTCGTAGCTGTCAGCGGGGATCCGTTTCAAAAGCTCCGATGCGCAGGCCACCGTCAGCTCTGCGTCGCCGAAAATCACAAATGCACCAATGTACAGGTCATCCGTCACCTTGCACAGGGGCAGCTGCCGTTTCAGCCCGGCAATCGTCATCTCATATGTCATGGGGCGTCCTCCCTCCTCGTCTGCGGCCGCTGTGTCTGCGCTGCAGCTCGCCTTTACCGTTTTTCATTATATCGGTTTTTGCCGGGAAGTCAAGAGAATGCCGCTGCAGCCGGGGCACCACTGGTCCCCACTTGTTAAATTGCACAAAAAAGCCTGGGATAATTTGGGGTTCACCGCCGTTTGTATCCCGGAAATACCTGTTGAGAAAACCAGCGGCCGGTGATACAATGGATGGGCAAGGGACAACTGCGCCCCCTGCACTACCAGATGGAAGATAAAATCAGGAGGAACGCACAGCTATGAATGCATATGTGGAAAAGGTAATCGCGTATGTCAAAGAGCGGCACGGAAACGAGCCGGAGTTCGTACAGACCGTGGAGGAAGTTCTGACCTCCATCTCCCCTGTGATCGACGCGCATCCGGAGTATGAGAAGGCCGATCTGCTGACCCGTATGGTGGAGCCCGAGCGGATGTTCACCTTCCGCGTTGTCTGGTGCGACGACGCCGGCCAGTGGCACACCAACATCGGCTACCGCTGCCAGTTCAACGGCGCCATCGGCCCCTACAAGGGCGGCCTGCGGTTCCAGGCAAACGTGACCCCCAGCATCATCAAGTTCCTTGGTTTCGAGCAGACCTTTAAAAACAGCCTCACCGGCCTGCCCATGGGCGGCGGCAAGGGCGGCAGTGACTTTGATCCTGCCGGCAAGAGCGACGCGGAGGTCATGCGGTTCTGCCAGAGCTTTATGACCGCCCTCTACCGCTACATCGGGCCGGACATCGACGTTCCCGCCGGCGACATGGGCGTGGGCGGCCGCGAGATCGGCTACCTCTTCGGCCAGTACCGCCGCCTCAAGGGCGTGTGGGAGAACGGCGTGCTCACCGGCAAGGGCTTTACTTACGGCGGCAGCCTGACCCGTCCCGAGGCCACCGGCTACGGCGCCATGTACTACCTGCAGGAGGTCCTCAAGCACGAGGGCGAGGACATCAAGGGCAAGACCATCGCCTGCGCCGGTTTCGGCAACGTGACCTGGGGCATCTGCAAGAAGGCCCTGCACCTGGGCGCCAAAGTCGTCACCCTTTCCGGCCCTGACGGGTACATCTACGATCCCGACGGCGTCTCCTCCTGCGAGGAGAAGGTGGACTATCTGCTGGAGATGCGCGCCAGCGGCCGCAACAAGGTGAAGGATTATGCCGACAAATTCGGCGTACAGTTCTTCCCCGGCGAGAAGCCCTGGGGCGTGAAGGCAGATGTGATTATGCCCTCCGCCATGCAGAACGACGTCCACATGGAGCACGCCAAGCAGATCGTTGCCAACGGCGTGAAGTACTACATCGAAGTGGCCAACATGCCCACCACCAACGATGCGCTGCAGTACCTCATGAGCCAGCCCGGCATGATCGTGGCCCCCTCCAAGGCTGTCAACGCCGGCGGCGTGGCCGTCTCCGGCCTGGAGATGAGCCAGAACAGCGAGCGTCTGGTCTGGACCGCCGAGGAAGTGGACGAAAAACTCAAGGGCATCATGAAGACTATCCACGCCATGAGCGTGGAGGCCGCCGAGGAGTACGGCCTGGGCTACAACCTGGTAGCCGGCGCCAACATCGCCGGGTTCAAGAAGGTTGCCACCGCCATGATGGAGCAGGGTTGTTTCTAATCCCCTTCTCTCTGATTTCAAAGGCAAGAAAAGAGCGGCCTGGCTCGAAATGAGCCGGGCCGTCCTTTTCAAAAAAGGCTGCCAAAGAAGAAATTCCGCCAATCGCAGGGGAAGCTCGAGGGGGCAGCGCCCGCCTCGAGTGGGATCAAATGCCCCGCAAAGTCTTGCCGCGCAAGGCGTGCGGCGAGCGCAGCGAGGACTTTCGCACTGTGCGGCAGTGGGAAAGTAACGGTATTTTTCAGGCTGTCAAAAAAGTCTGACCAGACTTTTTTGACAGTCAAGAACGGCCCGGCGGAAATTCCCCGCCGGGCCGGTCCTGTTGTGAAGGAAAATCGACTTATTTAGGCTGCGGTATTCGTAGACCCAGAGGTCTCGTCCGTCCCATTAGTGCTATTGGTGGTGTCGCTGCCGGTGGTGTCATTGCCGGTAGTGTCGTTACCAGTAGTGTCGTTACCGGTGGTGTCGTTACCAGTAGTGTCGCTGCCGGTGGTGTCGTTGCTGGTAGTGTCGTTGCCGGTAGTATTATTACCGGTGCTGCCACCATTGTTGCTGGTACAGCCCGTCAGCAGGGCGATGCTCATGACCAGCGTTAAAACGAGTGCAAGAGTTTTAAACTTCTTCATGTTGCTTGTTTCCTCCTTTTTATTTTTGCTTGTTTCATCTCGCAGAGGGTTTCCCCTGCTGTTACCAGATGGTAGCGCAGGAAGTTAAAACACACCTAAAAAAAGCCATGAATAAGTTGTAAATTCCGGTCCCTTTGAAGTTTACAAATTGGTAAAGGCATTTTTTAGGTAATATTAAAGTGGCCGCGCTATCCTGTTTCCAGAGAGGCGACCTGTTTCCCTCTTTCACATAGATGAAAGCCAGCCGGCATAGCCGGTGATAAACGAAATGACGGAACAGAAAGGTGGGCTGTCCAATCGAACAGAGATGGCCGGCGCCGCGGGAGGATCCCCGCGGCGCCGGTTTTTTCGTCCCGCCCCGGCATAGGACAGCCAGGCGGCGGAATAGGCTTAGGAAAAAGGGGGCGGTCAGATGCAGCAGTGCAGAATGGTGGAAATGCGTTATAAGGAGGTCATCAACATCAATGACGGATGCCGTCTCGGGTATGTGGGGGACGTGGAAATCCGCCTGCCGGAGGGGCACGTCACCGCCATCATCGTTCCGGGGCCCTGCCGGTTTTTCGGCCTCTTTGGCCGGGGGGAGGATTATTATATCCCTTGGGACTGCATCAAGCAGATCGGCGACGACATTATTCTGATCGACAAGCCCTTCCAGCGCCGGGAGCCGTACCGCTGCAGCGGGAAACGGGGGCGCTGCCGGTTCTGAATCTGTTCGCTCTATAAAGAGGCGGGCGGTCCCGGCTGGGACCGCCCGCCTTTTCATTTCGATCTTTCCAGCCGGCAGCGCATGTATCAGCGGTGCGGCAGCTCCCGGGCATTGGCCGCCGTCTGCAGGATGTTCGTCCGCACACGGTCCACATGGAGCACTGCCAGCTCCTCCGCCCGGACGGCGTCTCTGGCGGTCAGGGCGTTGAAGATGTCCCGGTGCTCAGCCACGGAAGCCTTAGCCCGCACGCTGAGAGAGACCGACATCTGCCGGAACCGCTGCAGCTTTTTATTCAGTGCAGTCAGCTGCTTTTCGAAGGTCCGGCTGCCGCAGGCGGCATAGATTGCCTCGTGAAACCGGCTGTCTGACTCCACAATCTTGTCCGGCAGCTCCCGGGACACATAAAACTCCTGCAGCATCACGATCTCATCCAGCTCATCCAGCTCCTCTTTGGTGATCCGTTTGCAGCAGCGGGCGGTAGCCAGCCCCTCCAGGCGGCTGCGGATCTCCAGGAGGTCAATGAGATCCTCCTGGGTGATTCCCACCACCACAATGCTTTTGCCCCGGCTCTCCACCAGGTCGTCCTGCTCCAGGCGGCGCAGCGCCTCCCGCACCGGCGTGCGGCTGACCTGCATCTGCTCGCTGAGCTTCAGCTCCGTAAGGGTGTCCCCTCTCTGGTATGCGCCGCTGAGGATGTCCCGCTCCACCTGCTCATAGACAATGTCCGCCAGGGATGTGATTTTGACAACGGCCATGGTTTCACCTCTTACCGCGCGGAGAATCTGTCGGGAGCCAGCGCCGCGATTTTCTCCTCCAGCTCGCGGCGGCCCAGGGCATTCTGCCGGCCGTTCTCATACTCGGCATCCACCCATTTCTTCAGCTCCACCACCAGCGGATCGTTCTTCCCCACACTCTCAGACTCGCCGAGCCCGTAGTTCTCATTGATCCAGTAGGCGATGCCCGCAAGGCCGGAAGTCTTGCTGATCATCACGCTGGCCGGACGGTTCAGCAGCTTTTTGGTATTGAAGATGTTGTAGATCTCCTCGTCTTTCAAAAGGCCGTCGGCGTGGATGCCGGCCTTGGTCATGTTGAAGTTGCGGCCTACAAAGGGGGTGGACTCCGGGATCTGATAGCCGATCTCCTTCTGGAAATAGCGGGCGATATCGGTGATGGCGGTGGTGTCCATCCCGTCCAGGGTGCCGCGGAACCCGGCATACTGAACAACCATGGACTCCAGGGGCACATTGCCGGTGCGCTCACCGATGCCCAGCAGAGAGCAGTTTACCGCCCCTGCGCCATAGAGCCAGGCGGCGCTGGCATTGGCGGTGGCACAGTAGAAATCGTTGTGCCCGTGCCACTCCAGCATCTCGCTGGGCACATCGGCATAGTGGCGCAGGCCGTAGATTATGCCGGGGACGCTGCGGGGCATGGCCACCTCGGTATAGGGTACGCCGTAGCCCATGGTGTCGCAGGCCCGGATCTTCACCGGGATCCCGGCCTCCTTGGACAGCTCCTGCAGAGCGTTGACAAAGGGAACCACAAAGCCATAGAAATCTGCCCGGGTCACATCCTCCAAATGGCACCGGGGCATCACGCCGGCGGAGAAGGCCTCCTTCACCGCGCCCAGATAGGTGTCCATGGCCTGCTTGCGGGTCATCTTCAGCTTTTTAAAAATGTGGTAGTCCGAGCAGCTGGTGAGCATGCCGGTTTCACGGATGCCCAGATCCGCCACCAGCTTGAAGTCCTCCTTGCTGGCGCGGATCCATGTGGTGATCTCCGGGAAACGCAGTCCCAGCTCCCGGCAGCGGTCCAGGGCCTCCCGGTCCTTTTTGCTGTAGACGAAAAACTCTGTCTGGCGGATGATGCCGTTGGGTCCGCTCAGGCGGGAGAGGAGCTTGAAGAGGTCTACGATCTGCTGGACGGAATAGGGCTCCATGGCTTGCTGTCCATCCCGGAAGGTGGTGTCCGTGATGGTGATCTCCTCGGGCATGCTGATGGGCACCCGCCGGTGGTTGAAGGGGATCTTGGGAATCTCGTCATAGCTGTAGATATCCCGGTAGAGATTGGGCTCCGCCACATCCTGCAGCTGATATTTATAGGATTTCTGCTCCAGCAGATGGGTGGCGTTGGACAGTTCAAGCATGGAAAGCACCTCCTGTATTAATGTATACAATTATACCTGTAGCTCCGTATTTGTCAACCCTCTTATGCAGAAAATTTTGGAATGCTTTCGGCAATGTTTTTACAAGCCTGATAATAGAAACAGCGCCGGGGAGCCATGGCTCCCCGGCGCCTTCGTGCGCTGTCTCTTTTCAGTCCAGAATATATACGGTGCAGTTGCGCACCCCAAACTGGATGCATTCCTCATAGGTATTATGGTACAGATCAATGCGGTTTTTCCGAATGGCGCCTCCGGTGTCCTCCGCAATGGAGAACCCGTAGACATAGGACCCGTCGCTGGTAACAATATACATCTTGGTCCCAAAGGGGAGCTGGCTGCGCTCCACGCCCACAGTTCCCATATGCACTGTGGAGCCGGAGGCCGTGATCGTCCCAACGCCCGGATCACCGGTGGTGTAGGCGGTGGCTTTCATGGTAAGGGTCTGGTTGAAGGTAATCTCCTGCCCGTTTTCCAGCACCAGCTTGCCGGTGCCGTCACCATTGGAGACAATCTCCGTTACCTTCGCATCGTTGGGGGCGAAGTTTTCCAGCGTCCCCTTCTGGATCACCGTCTCCGTGGCGGGGGTGTCGGTGACCTCCACCAGCTGGCGGGAGATCTCCTCGCCGCCGCTGTAGACCACCTCGTACACCTCGGCGTGGACGCCGTCCTGTCCCTGCTTGACCACCGTCTCGCTCCAGGTGGGCAGAATGCTGCTGTACTGGTAGGTCACAGGGCTCTCGGTGATCTCCTCTACCGTCTCATAGCAGACGATCTCCTGCCCCACCGTCACCTCCACCGGGTCGCTGCCTGCATTCACAGCCACCATATCCAGCGGGCTGACGGTCACCTCCAGACGGTCCAGCAGCTCCTCCACCGTCTCATCCTTTGCCAGGATGCCGTGCTCCTCGTCGTTCCAGCGGATCACCACCCGCTGTCCCTCTTTGAGCTGGACCTCCTCCGCCGTGCTCTTTTCCGGCAGGGATGTCCGGGCCACCAGGAATACCTCCTGGGCCGGCTCCGCAGCAGCGCTCTGGCTATCCTCCTGGGTCAGATCCGCCGCAGCGGCGGAAGACGATGGAAAGAGGATCGCCGCCAGGGCGAACGCCACCAGGAACGTGGAGACCACCATATGCCGGACATGCCGGCGGTGCTCTCGTATCCATTGATTCAACATAGTGTTAACCTCCTGTCTGTTTGCCATGCAAACGCACGGTAAACCCGGCCCTGCGCCGCCGCCTGGCGGCGCGGCCAAAAGTCCGTGGTAACTGGATGATAGACAGACTTTGGCACGAATAAACCGCTTTGTAACTTTTTGTTACCATTCGGAAAACTCCGTTGAGTATAATCCATTGAAAGCAATTTGTCAAGTTTTTTATGGAATCCTTTTTTTATTCGCACAAAAAGCACAAGATATAGTGGCCGCCCCTCCGTCTCATCCTATGATCCAAGCCTATTAATAGTTACAAACAGTAACAAGTATGACAAAAATCTGCGGCTGACGGCGGCAGTTTCGGACACGCCCTTCGGCCCCTGCTGTTTTCGGCAAAATATGCAAAAGGTCACCTTCTCCCGGCTGGAAAGCTGGGTAGAAGTACAGCCCCGGTCTGTGGTATAATGCATAACAGCCAAACGAGGCTACCCCTCACGCAAAAAGGAGAAGGATCTATGATTCGGCTGATCGCGCTGGATATCGATGGAACACTGCTTGACTCCAGAGGGCAGATCCCCGCCTCCGCTGTGGAGGCCATTGCCCGGGCCAGGGCGCAGGGGGTCCGCGTGGTGCTCTCCTCCGGGCGCAGCGCCCGGGAGGCCGCCTGGTTCAACCAGGCGGCGCTCTGCGACAGCATGGCTGTGTGCCTTGGCGGGTGCGCGGTGGCGGACCTGTCCGCCGGGCGGCATATCCGGCAGTGGGCCTTTTCCCCTGCCGCCGCAGCTGCACTGGAGCAGCTGGTAGACGCATCCTTCCAGGTGGTCTTCTTTGCCGGAGAGGAGCTGCTGGTCACCCCCGCCTCCGCCGTCTTTTTCACGCGGCACTACCCCGGGAACCTGCTCCGCCGGTTCCAGACCATCACGGAGGCCCCGTGGCAGTACGCGGCGGACCACGGTCTCGCTCCCTGCAAGCTCCTGGTGCTGGGGGAGGCGGACCGGCTGGCCTGGCTGCGTCGGGCGGCGTCAGAAATTGCGGATCTTCATATCACCAGCTCGGATTCCACCAATCTGGAGCTGATGCCCGCCGGGGCCGACAAAGGCCGCGCCCTGTCGCTCCTGTGTGGGCAGTGGGGCATCCCCATGGAGGAGACGGCCGCTCTGGGAGACAGTGAAAATGACCGGGAGATGCTCTCGGCTGTGGGGATATCCGTGGCCATGGGCAATGCGCCCGCCGCCATACAGCAAGCAGCCAGGCTGGTTACCGACACCAATGACAACGACGGATTGGCCAAGGCGCTCCACCGCCTGCTGGAGAGCTGACGTCTCTGCGGTATTCCCTGTATCCCGGGAATCCCGGCAGTACTTTGCAAAAATTGCCCCTGTTCTGGGTTTACGTCTCTACTTTGGGCTTGAAATTTTTCCAAGTTTTTAGTATCATGCTATCAAGGAAACCATCGATTTCTGAAATTTCATCTGAGGAGGAAACAACCATGGCTTTGACAAGCAACAAGGCCGTCCTGTCCTGGATCGACGAGATGGCCAAAATGACCCAGCCTGACAACATCGTCTGGATCGACGGCTCCCAGGAGCAGATCGACGCCCTGCGCGCCGAGGCCTGCTCCACCGGCGAGATGGAGAAACTCAACCAGGACCTGCTGCCTGACTGCTATCTGCACCGCACCGCCGTCAACGACGTGGCCCGCGTGGAGGACCGCACCTTTATCTGCTGCGAAAAGCAGGAGAACGCCGGTCCCACCAACAACTGGATGGCTCCCGCCGAGATGCACGAAAAGCTCAACAAGCTGTACACCGGCGCCATGAAGGGCCGCACCATGTACGTCATTCCCTATTCCATGGGCGTCGTGGGCTCTCCCTTTGCCAAGTACG
>CAJFPI010000070.1 GCA_904398675.1 uncultured Oscillospiraceae bacterium | reverse complement strand
GTGTTCGGCTATATCCCCGGCGCCGTGGACCGCGCTTTCATGGACAGCGCGGTGGAGCAGACCATGACCGGCGTCCGGGTGGAATAAGTTTCATGCGCTGCAGGCACACCACGATAATGCGCAAAGGGAATGGCGCATGGCGTTTTGCGCATACGGGCCGTCCCCGGTCCGCGCGCTCGGCTCTCACGGCCGTGCCGCTGAAAGCGTCACATGGCCATTTTTGCTATGCCTTCGCATCGCAAAAACATGACAAAGGAGGAGGAGTCCCTATGTTTACCAGTGTCATCCATACGCCGATCGGGACGATGACCATCTGCAGTGACGGCGAGGCTGTCACCCGGCTTTGTTTCGGCATGTATAAGGGTGACATGGGCAGCCACCTGCCCGTCCACCAGGCCTGTGAGCGGCAGCTTGCAGAGTATTTTTCCGGGCGGCGGAAACAGTTTGATCTGCCCCTGGCCCCTGAAGGCACCGCCTTCCAGCAGCTTGTATGGAAGGCGCTGCAGGAGATTCCCTATGGGGAGACCCGGAGCTATCGGGAAATTGCCGCCGCGGTGGGCAATCCCCGGGCCGCCCGGGCTGTCGGGCTTGCCAACAACCGAAATCCCATCCCCATCCTGATCCCCTGCCACCGGGTCATCGGCGCGGACGGGTCTCTGGTGGGCTATGCGGGCGGCATTCCCGCCAAGGACACCCTGCTGCAGCTGGAGGCCATGTACCGCTGAGGGCCGCCCTCTCTCCGCCTCACAAATATTTACATAGCAAGGTCCCGGCAGGCTCTGCCGGGACCTTTTCCCGCCCCGCTCCCTTGCCAAGGCGGGAGGGCGGTGGTACAATAGACCGGAATCCGCCCGTCCGGGCGGTGAACAGGACACAAGGAGGCCTTTTATGCTGCAGACTGTCAATCTCCCCCTCACCGACGCGGCACGCCGGGAATATGAAAATTGGCAGGCTCTTCCGGGGGATCTGCGGGATATGGCTCTCCAGGGCATAGAGGCCATCTGGGGCGGAGGGGATGCCTGGGAGACCGTTCCGTCGGCGCTGGCGGCAGGCTATCACCTGACCTTTTTCCCCGACTGGCTGGACTTTTATCGCGGGGACACCGCCGCGCTGGAGCGGAAATTCGGTTCCCTGGAGACCGCCCGGGCCTTTTACGGCGGCCGGGACGGGGAGACGCTGCTGGAGATGTACCGCCAGGATCTCCGGCGGGCCGCGGCGCTGGGGGCGGGCTATGTGGTGTTCCACGTCTCCGACATCTCCATCGAGGAAGGATACACCTACCGCTGGCTCCACAGCCACGAGGAGGTGATCGACGCATCTGTGGAGATCATCAACCTCCTCCTGGACGGCAGGGACTGGCCCTTTGATTTCCTGGTGGAAAACCAGTGGTGGCCCGGCTTTACCTTCACGGAGCCAGCCCTGACGGAGCGGCTGCTGGATGGCATCCACTTCTCCCGAAAGGGCATCCTGCTGGATACCGGCCACCTGATGAACGCCAACACCGCCCTGCGCACCCAGGCGGAGGGGATCGCCTACCTCCATGAGATGCTGGACCGGCACGGGAGCCTGGCAAAGGAGATTGCGGGCATGCATTTCCACCAGTCCCTCAGCGGGGCGTATGTGCTCCGGCACACCGGCGCCCTTCCGGACGACCTGCCCCAGGACTATCTGGCGCGGTACGGCGTCAGCTATCAGCACATCCTTCGGATCGATCAGCACCGCCCCTGGACAGACCCGGCGGCCCGATCCCTGATCGACAGGGTGGAGCCCCGGTATCTGACCCACGAGCTCTCCGCCGCTACCCGGCCGGAGCGGCTGAACCGGGTCCGGCAGCAGCAGCGTGCGCTGGGCAGCCTGTAAGCGGCCAGGTTCCCTGTATCCAAACAAAACCACCCCAGCCGGCGGCAGCTGCCGCCGGCTGGGGTTTCTTACGGCGTCGTCCGTCCGGCGCCTGCCCTGCCTGTCAGCGATGGCGTTTTCGGTACTCCGAGGGCAGCATGCCGGCGACGTCCTTGAACGCCTTGGTAAATTTCCCCTGGGTCTCATAGCCCACATCCGCGGCAATATCGGCGATGCTGTCATCCGTATTCCGCAGCCGCTCCATGGCCTTCTGCACCCGGTAGGTTTTCATATAGGCGGCAATAGGCTGGCCATACACCGCCTTGAACATGGCCTTGAGGGAGGAGGTGTTGATTAAAAAGCGGCGGGACAGCTCCTCAATGGTGACCCGCCGGGTCAGATCCCGGGTCAGGAGGTCGTGGATCTCCCGCATCCGCGCCGCCTGCTGCAGCTGACGGGAGCATCCCGCCCCTCTCGGCAGGGCATCGAGGGAGAGCAGCAGCTCCTGGGCCTTCAGCAGATAGTAGGGGGAACGCAGCGCCTGGGGCAGTCCCTCCAGCGGGGCAAAGATCTGCTCCAGGGCGGCGCTGCCCTCAAAAAGAACCGGCCTATCCTCCCCATCCAGCAGCTTATGGAGGATTGCACCATCCCATCCGGCACACTGCAGGGCATCGGGCGGATGGGCCGCCAGGGCGGCGATATCAATATCCAGCGTATAGCCCTCATAATACCCCAATGGGAGCGCTGTCTCTCCCGCCGCAAAATCTTCCTGCCGCCACAGGGCCATTGCCCCCGCATCCAGGCAGACCGGCGCCGCCTCCGGCCTCTTCCAGTGCAGCGCGCCGGAGCGGCAGCAGGCGATCACCGCGGCCCCCTCCTCCGGGCTCTCCGGCGGCATGCCGGCGGCATAGCAGACACAGGCAAACCGGATGCCGGGGCATACCGTGAAAAGCTCCCGCCGTCCTTTTTGGCCGGGCCCCATGGGCCGCAGGCGGGGTCTCCCCGTCTCTGCCCCTCCCACACAGCGCGTCTCCTCCAGCATCCCGTCCGGCACGGTGCGCAGCGCGTCCGCCACCGCTGCAAAACGATCCTGTTTCATCCCGATTCTCCCAGCCCCGGCCGTTAGGCAGACGGGCAGGTGATCTCCACCATTTTTTCAATCATGTGGTGGAGAAGCTGGGCCCGCTCGGTGTCGGCGGCCCTGTAATAGACCTCCTTCCCCTCCCGGCGGCTGACAATCAGCCCCCCGGCCTTCAGCTGCCTGAGGTGGTGGGACAC
>CAJFPI010000069.1 GCA_904398675.1 uncultured Oscillospiraceae bacterium | reverse complement strand
GCCGGCATTACCCGGATCAGGTTCGAGGGACCTCGACGGCCATACGTCGCATCTCAGCCGGCATGCGCCAGCGCCCCTTGGATTGTGCCAATAGGATACCACTGATTTTTCCCTTTGTCAACACTCCCCGGCTGTGCTATACTGAAAAACCAGATGACGCGGGCTCTGCGGCCCGGAAAGGGAGGACGGAGAAGATGGGGGAGTGCTTTGTATTTGGGGCGGGGAGCCTCTACGGGCTGTACCGCCCCCCGAAGGAGGGGGACTATGTCATCGCCGCCGACGCGGGCTATGCCGCCTGCCGCGCCGCCGGGATCGAGCCGGACCTGCTGGTGGGGGACTTCGACTCCATGGACCAGCCGGACTTCCCCAACATCCGCCGCGCCCCGGTGGAAAAGGACGACACGGACACCGGCCTGGCCCTAAGACAGGGCCTCTCCCTGGGGTACCGCACTTTCCGCGTCTACGGCGGCACCGGCGGGGCGCGGCTGGACCACACCCTGGCCAATCTCCAGCTGCTGCTGTGGCTCAGGCGGCAGGGGGCCAGGGGCTACCTCTATGACCGGGACTTCGTCTACACCGCCATTGAAAACGAGTCCATCACCATCCCCAAAACTGTGGAGTGGGGCCTCTTGTCGGTGTTCTGCCTGGGGGCGGAGGCACGGGGCGTCTGGGAGAGCGGCGTTCAGTATCCCCTGAACAACGCCTCCCTGTCCGCCGCCTTCCCTCTGGGCGTCAGCAACCATATCCTGGGAGAGACGGCCCGGGTCTCCGTGGAGGAGGGGACACTGCTGGTCGGATGGCAGCTGCCGGGCCTTGATACTTGAGATAGAATAGCGGATTTCATGGGAAAATGCCAAATTGCCCTTGCGAATTTGGACATTGTGTAGTATGATGAACTAAAATAAAGTGTGACTGCCTAACAAAAATTTAGGAAAGATTGAGGGGATGTAATATGGCAACCTTTGTAGTCAACGGAAAAACCGTGACGGTAGAGAAGAACCAAAAGCTGATGCGCTACCTGCGCGACGAGCTGCGCCTGACCAGTGTGAAGGACGGCTGCAGCGAGGGCGCCTGCGGCACCTGCACCGTGCTGGTGGACGGCAAGGCCACCAAGACCTGTGTTCTGACCACCGATAAGATGGACGGCAAGACCATCACCACGGTGGAGGGCCTCAGCGATTTCGAGAAGGAGGCGTGGGTCTGGGCCTTCGGCGAGGCCGGCGCTGTGCAGTGCGGTTTCTGCATTCCGGGCATGGTGATGGCCGGCAAGGCCCTCCTGGACGTGAATCCCGACCCCACGGAGGAGGAGATCGCCTTTGCCCTGCGCAACAACATCTGCCGCTGCACCGGCTATGTGAAGATCATTGAGGGCGTCAAGCTGGCGGCCAAGATCCTGCGGGAGGGCAAGGTTCCCCAGGAGAATGATGAGAACTGGCGCTTTGGCCAGTCTGTCCACCGCCTGGATGTACGGGAGAAGGTGCTGGGTACCGGCAAATTTACCGACGATGTGTACATGGACGGCATGGTCTACGCCTCCGCTGTCCGCAGCGCCTACCCCAGAGCGAAGGTGCTGGATATCCGCACCGACAAGGCCAAGGCCCTGCCCGGTGTGGTGGGTGTGTTCACCGCCGCCGACATCCCCGGCACTATCAAGGTGGGCCACATCATGAAGGACTGGGACGCCATGATCGCCATCGGCAGCATCACCCACTATCTGGGCGACGCCATTGCCGTTGTGGCGGCGGAGACCCCGGAGATCATGGAGGAGGCCAAAAAGCTGGTGGAGGTGGACTATGAGCCGCTGACGCCGGTGCGCAACTACAAGGAGGCCATGGCCGAGGGGGCGCCCCAGGTTCACCACACCGGAAACCTCCTGGTCCATAAGAAGGTTGACCGCGGCGACGCGGAGGGCGCCATTGCAAAGAGCAAATACGTCCTCAGCGGCCACTTTACCACTCCCTGGACGGAGCACGCCTTTATGGAGCCGGAGTGCGCCGTCAGCTACATGGAGGGCGACGCCATCCATATCCTCACCGGCGACCAGGGTACCCATTCCGTCAACCACGAGACGGCCCCCATGCTGAACATGCCCAATGACAAGGTCAGGGTACAGAACATGCTGGTGGGCGGCGGCTTTGGCGGCAAGGAGGACGTGTCCGTCCAGCACCTGGCAGCCCTCGTGACTTATCACACCGGCCGCCCCTGCAAGATGAAGTTTACCCGTGCCGAGAGCATCCTCTTCCACCCCAAGCGCCACCCCATGGATATGGATTTCACCATGGGCTGCGACGAAAACGGTATTATTCAGGGCCTCAAGGTGGTGGTGAACGCCGATACCGGCGCCTACGCATCCCTGGGCGGGCCGGTGACGGAGCGGGCCTGCACCCACGCCTCCGGGCCGTATAACTACCAGAACTTCAAGGTGGACGGCTATGCCTGGTACACCAACAATCCGCCTGCCGGCGCCTTCCGCGGTTTCGGCGTGACGCAGACCTGCTTTGCCGTTGAGACGCTGCTCAACGAGATGGCGGAGAAGGTGGGCATCAGCCCCTGGGAGATCCGCTACCGCAACGCCATCCGCCCCGGGCAGGAGCTGCCCAACGGCCAGATCGTGGGGCCGGAGACGGGCCTTGTGGAGACGCTGGAGGCTATCAAGCCCTATTTCGACAGCGGCAAATATGTGGGCATCGCCTGCGCGATGAAGAACGCGGGCCTTGGCGTGGGCCTTCCCGACTGGGGCCGTGTCCGCCTGATGGTGAAGGACGGCAAGATCCACATTGAGTCCGGCGCCTCCTGCATGGGCCAGGGCCTGGGCACCGTGCTGGTGCAGATCTGCTGTGAGACCCTGGGCCTGCCCTGCAGCGCCATGGTCTACGAGCGGTCCAATACCTATGACGCCCCGGATTCCGGCATGTCCTCCGGTTCCCGGCAGACCACCATCACCGGCGAGGCCTGCCGCCGCGCCTGTGAGAAACTGAAGGAGGCCCTGGCGGACAAGAGCCTTGCCGACCTCAACGGGACAGATTATGTGGGCGAGTTCCTGGCCAAGACCGACCCCATGGGCGCGGATGTTCCCAACCCGGTCAGCCACATTGCCTACGGCTATGCCACCCAGCTGTGCGAGGTGGACGAGAACGGCAAGCTGCTGCGCATCGTGGCCGCCCACGACGTGGGCCGGGCCGTGAACCCCAAGAGCGTGGAGGGGCAGATCGAGGGCGGTGTGACCATGAGCATGGGCTATGCGCTGACTGAGCAGTTCCCGCTGGTGGACTGCAAGCCCACAGTGAAGTATGGCACCCTGGGCCTCTTCCGGGCCAACCAGATCCCGGAGATCAAGTCCATCGTGGTGGAGAAGGCCGGTCTGGACGTGACCTACGGCGCTATCGGTGTGGGCGAGATCACCTCCATCCCCACCGCTCCCGCCATTGCGGAGGCATACTATCAGCTGGACGGCAAGCGCCGCCATGACCTGCCTCTGGAGGATACCCCCTACAGCCGCAAGAAGAAGTAAAATTCTCTGCAGTATCTGGATCATAATGCGAAAAAGCTGCCCTGGAAATCAAACCAGGGCAGCTTTTTTGGGATTTGCAGGGAGGTTCGGCAGTGACAGGAGGGGAACGGCAAAAATGGCCTTTTGGCACATTTGGCTGCTTGTGAAGGCAGCCTATAACCACCCGCGCACCAGCCTTTGAAAGAAACCGGCGGAGCCTCACTCCGCCGGTTCTGTTTTATCGACTGTCCGCTCTGTTTGGGAAATGGGAGAGATCGGGTCCCAGTAGGTCTCATTGCTGATGGAGTCCAGCACCAGCATAAACTCATCCCAGGTCCTGCGGTTGATAGCATAGTAGGTGCGCTTTCCTACCTTTCGCTCCGTCAGGAGCTGGCTTTCCGTCAGCGCCTTCATGTGGTGGGAGAGTGTGGGCTGACGGATAGAAAACGACTGCAGCAGTTCACTGGCGCACTTTTCGCCGTCTACCAACAGTTTCATGATCGTGAGCCGATGGGGGTCGCTGAGAACCTTACAAATCTCTGCTGCCTGCTGTAAATCCATATCGTACCCCCCTCCCTGACTAGCAAGATCTTTCTACCAGCTTAGTGTAACTGGATTTTATCATATTGTCAATAAAAATCCAGGTTTTCAGCTGAAAAAGGTAAAGGAGGCTATGGAAGCTGCGCCTGCAGGAGGTGGAACAGGGCTTGGCAGCCAGTTGTAATATCCTGATAGGCTGTGTCAAAATCCCGGGTATACCAGGGGTCGGACACGGCCCGATGTTCGCCGGTGAACTCCAGTAAAAGGTGTAGTTTTCCACAGGGATCTCCAGAAAAGAGCCGTTTCATGTCCCTCATGTTCTCCAGATCCATTCCGATCAGGTAGTCGTACTCCTGGTAGTCCTGCGGCGTCAGCCTGCGGGCGGTTTTTCCGTCGCAGCGGATCCCGTGCTGGGCCAGCACGCGTCTCGCTGGAGGGTAGACGGGATTGCCGATCTCCTCGCTGCTGGTGGCAGCTGACGCGATTATGAATGAATTGTCCATACCAGCTGTATGAACAAGCGATTTCATGATAAACTCGGCCATAGGGCTGCGGCAGATGTTGCCGTGGCAAACAAACAGGATTTTTACCATTTTCGCGTCCTCGTTTTCTCGGAGGAAAAGCCTTGATTTGATCAATATATGCGCCTTTTCAAAACTTTTTCTCTGGGTTCATATTTTTCGCTCTACGCATCTCTACGTAAATTTACACCACTGTTTACAGTTTTGGTGTAAGTTTGGCGTACGCTCATCCGCTGCCCATGGCCTTTTTCATAGCGGCCTGGGCCGTCTCATAACTGGCGTGGGTGTAGACGTTGAGCGTCACTCCCACATCAGAATGTCCCATAAGATACTGCAAACTTTTCAGGTCGATCCCGCTGCTGGACATCTCCGTACAGAAGGTGTGCCGCAGCACATGGGGCGTGATGGAGGGCAACTGATCCTCGTGGGTGTCGTTGTATCGATCCACGATCCGTTTCATCACGTGTTCCGGGTGCATGGCCACCTTGGGCTTTCCGTCCTTATCTAGGAACAGAAAACCGGTGTGTCCATCGATCAGCAGCTCCACCTTGGGCTGTTTACGGCGCTGGACAACGCTTTGAAACGCCTGATACACCTCATTGGTCATGGGGATATACCACTCCCCGCTGGCCGTTTTGGGTTTCTCAATGTAATTTTGAAACCAGTTGAATGTGGGTAATAGACTCTTTTTCAAGCCTTAAACAATAGTTATCTAAAGTCGACTCGAGTTCGGCTTTTGTGGAGCACCAAAATTTATCTGAAAAAGTTCCGAATTCTCGTTTTGTTATTTCGGTATATATAGGTCGTTCCATCTTTCTCCTCCCCTTTGGTTCTACAATTCTTATAAAAAATTCGTAGTAATATATTATAAGGATATACTAAAAAGTGCAAGAGCAGAAGTATAAATTTCTGATCTGCCAGAAATACTACTATATTTATTTCATCAATTACAGGCTATTGATTCACCCGCAACTAAACAAGCCCCAGGTCAGACCGGCAGAACCGGCCCGATCTGGGGCTTTTACCAGGACTCCTTAATGGTAGTTTTTCGGTGTAAATGTGGTGTAAATCTCAGAGATTATTTCCGAAAAACGCTGACATATCAGGTGTTCCCACTGTCAGGCTCCTATCCTGCCGCAGCACACAAACAACATTTTAATCACCTGTCAAAACACCTTTCTTGTTCTCTTCTGGAACTTCGGCACTAGCTGATTAAGCACGCATACCAAATCAAATGTATGAGCTTTCTTATAACTTATTGGAAAGACGTGAGCCTCTGTACTACTCTTGAAATCGGAGACTGGGACGCACGGTAGGATATGGGGAATGTGGGACGGGTTGACCATCGCATGTTCCAACAGTTTTGCGCCGATATCAGCGCAAAACTTCCTGGGATAAGAGATATTTACCCTCCTTTTGGAGCGGAATATACGAGTTCGTTTGTGGGAAAGACTGCACGAACGTAAATCATTTTTGGTGCCTCCATCGATACAGTTTCCGCTATGGTAGTATCGAAGACGGTTTTGATTTGGCCCTGCTATTTCCGCTTTTGTTGAGAAGTGCCTCGCAAGGTTAAAACTGCCAAGTTATCATCAGGGAGTTATTCGTAGTTTTTGAGCATGGACCGTTTTGTCATGGCTGATATGCCCTGCTTTCATGTGCTGAGAAGGGCTGGCATTCTGCGGTGTACTTCTCTGCCATTACGGTCTGCTAAAACTGAATCTACCTCTTGGATGTAAAAAGCTATGGGGGGCACTTGGCAATAGTTGCTGTAATGGGTATTGCTACTCCGAGTTTTAGGCAGGGCGGGGCTGACCGTCATTCCTTGAATATCTCAGACACGGGCGTTTTGGCCTTTGAGTAACACACTTAACAAACTGGAATACTCTATGTGCGGCTTTCCGGGCGGCGTCTCTTTTTAAGAAGTGCTGTTCTAAACAGCTTTTTATTGGCCTTACTCAATATCTGGCTGGCCTGTGGCCTTATTGACCAAGCCCTTGAGGAAACTGCCGGGGGCTTGCAGGTTACCACTCAAAATATCCTGCTCTGTAATCCGCGCCATAAGAATCTCCCTCTCCTTTACGCGCTCATGGTCATATGTCACATAGATATAGCCATCCGCTGCCTCTTTTGCATCAGGGTAGGAAACCTCGTTGCGTTCATCCAGCAGAAGAGTATACGGCCATGTAACGCCGTCGTCCTCGCTCAACATTGCCGTTAGATGGCTGCGTCCTGACCATTTTTTCACATTTCCTTGTTTCATAATTTCGGCAGGGGATAGACGAGAGATAAAGTTGTAGTGATTAACCATCAAAAGTCGGCCTGACTTGAGCCGACGGATGAAGAACCGGGAACAGGGGCCATCAATATGGCTTTTGCGCCCAGGGGTCCAAGTGTATCCACCATCTTTGGAAAAACTTTCGCCGATGCCATCAAAGGTCCGCACAAGCATCCATAAGGTACCGTCCCTTTTCTCCACCAGCATGTGCTCGTCAAAGCCGCGATTAGGAACATCCGCATGACCACGCAATGTGATAGTACAACCCTGGTCGGTGGAGGCATAGACATTAGAAAACTGTTCATTTTCCAATCCATGCCGCTCACTGGGGACGCTGCCGCTCCCATCCCGCCAAATGGCACAGGGGAACAACCAAGTTCCGTCAGAGATAACGAGAGGCTTATTCATCATAATTCCGTTTGCAATCCGACGCGGCGCAGACCACACCAGCTCATCAGCGTCGGCATCTTTACAGATTGTGGCCCACACGCCACTACGCCCGTCGTTGAACCCCTTGGCTTGGGTATAAGTCATCCAGAGCCGTCCCAAGGGATCGAACCATAGGCACGGATCATAAATGCGGCAGGAAGGATCGGGATGTTCCACCACTGTAGTGCAGGAGCAAAAATTTTTCCCAGCATCATCACTGGTACACAGCACCATAACATTACCACCGACCTCTGCGCCCTGTCCGCCATAGAAGTTGACAAAGACACGACCTTTGGGGCTGACCTCGATGGACGGGATCCCCTGCCATCTGCGGTAGTTGTCCTGGAACCGTGCCTCTGTTGGCGCTACGAAAATTTTTGCTGGCGTTAGCGCAACATCTTTTCCCACGCTTTGATTCCTCCGTTCTTTACTATTTATTAGCTCATCAAATATGAGTAGCTAATCTTTCTATACCATAGCATGGCTGAATCAGCTTGTCAAGAAATTACTGAGTTGCTTTTTATATTCGACATTGGGAAATGCAAATGATCACAAAATTTGATGAAAAAGAGCCGAAATAAAGAAATAGTTAACAAAAATATTTCTACATAATTGGGTAATCTTCCAAAAATGGAAGGTAATCTCTATTTTGAATTGACAAATCCAGAAATGATTGCTATGGTTTAAACAAATCAATAAATCATCTGTGATGAGCAACTGGGGCGCTTGCAGAAGGAAGGTATACACTCATGTCAAAATCAAATTTCTATGCGCTGGTAGGCGGACATATTGTAACGCCCGACCAGGTTATCTCTGGGACGTTGTTGATTTCCAACGGGAAAATTGATGGGATCCTCTCTCCCTCCGCTGTGGTGGATTCCTTGTATGAGACTGTAAATGTCGAAGGTATGACGCTTTTGCCCGGCGTGATTGACACACATGTCCATATGTGGGATCCTTCTCCGCTGAACTACCGGGAGGACTGGCAGTGCGGTTCCGCCTGCGCCGCCTCCGGCGGCATCACCACCATTGTGGAGATGCCGCTGAGCGTCCCGCCGGTGGTGGACGAGGCCGGGTTCCGGCTGAAGCTGGATGTGGCCAGCGCCCACTCCTATGTGGACTTCGCCTTCTGGGGCGGCTTGACGCCGGAGTGCGTCGAGCGCCTGCCGGAGCTGGATCGGCTGGGCTGCGTGGCCTACAAGGGCTTTATGAGTTTTGCCAATCCTGACTATCCACAAATCACTGATGGCTACCTTGTCAAGGGGATGCGCCTTGCCAAGACCTTTGACGGGCTCATCGGCCTGCACGCGGAAAACGCGGAGGTGGCGGATTTTGGCAGCCGCGCCATGGCGGAGAGCGGCTGTACCGACTGGTCGATGCACGACGAGGCCCGTCCCTGGTGGGTGGAGCAGGAGGCCATCCAGCGGGCGGTGCTGTTCGCCAAAGTGATCGGCGCGCGGACCTATATCTGCCACATGACAACGGCCCAGGGCGCCGCCTACCTGCGCCAGGCCAAGTGCGACGGCGCGCCGGTGTACGGCGAGACCTGCCCCCACTACCTCATTTTTGACAAGACCATCCTGCGGGAGAAGGGGGCCTACGCCAAGTGCAACCCGCCCTTCCGCAGCCGGGAGAACGTGGAGAAGCTGTGGGAGTATATCTTCGACGGCACCATCGACACCATCGGCTCAGACCACGGCCCCTACGGGGAGGAGGAGAAGGTCAAGGAGGGCAACTTCTTCCTGGAGTACAGCGGCTTTGGCGGGTATGACGCCATGCTCTCCGGGCTTTTGACGGAGGGCGTCCACAAGCGGGGGCTCCCCTTGACGCGGCTGGCCGCGCTGACGGCGGGGAACGCCGCCAAGATCATGGGCCTGGCGCCGAAGAAGGGCGCGCTGCTGCCGGGGTGCGACGCTGACATCGCGGTGGTGGACCTGGACGAGGAGTGGGTGTTTGACGGGGAGAAGACCCTCTCCAAAATCAAGTCTAAGCACATTATTTACCACGGCATGCCCATGAAGGGCCGCGTCAAGCAGACCTGGGTCCGGGGCCGGCGGGTCTACCAGGACGGGCAGATGGTCCAGGCCCCGGGCTACGGCCAGTTCGTCCCCAAGCAGAAGGAGGAATCCCATGACAAATAAATCCCTTTGGGCCGGCGAGACCACCATGGCCGGCCAGCGGGTTTCCCGCATCGCCTTCGGTACGGAGCACCTCAACTTATACACGCCCAGCCTGGGCGGCCAGTTCCTCTCGGACGCCGCCCGGCTCCACAATGTATTTTTCTGGGATACGGACAACTGCTACGGCAGCCAGCCAGCCGTGGCGGCGGGACTGAAGCTGCAGCCCCGGGAGGACATCGTGGTCACCAGCAAGACCTATGCCGACTCCCGGAAGGACGCCTTCTCCAGCGTCCACAAGATCCTAAAGGACCTGGACACGCCGTACATCGACTTCTGCCTGCTCCACGGCGTGGAGAGCGGGAAGCTGTCGGGGAAGATGCCGGCCCTCTCCGCCCTGCGGGAGATGCAGGCCCAGGGCCTGGTCCGCCACATCGGGCTGTCCACCCACTGCGCCGACGTGGCCTGGGCCGCCAGCGACGTGGAGGGGATCGAGGTCCTCTGCGTCACTTTTAACCGGGACGGTTCCCGCATCGAGCAGGGCAACCTGGACGGCATGGTAAGAGCCCTGGACAAGGCGCACAACCAGCGGGGCCTTGGCACCTACGTCATCAAGACCCTGGGCCGCGGGGACCTGGTCCACGACGTCCGCGCCGCGCTGAACTGGGTTTTGGACCACCACGCCTGCATTGACGTGTTGAACATCGGGTACGCCAACCTTCGGGAGCTGCGGCAGGACCTGTCGGTTGTCAACGACTATTTCGCCGCGTTGGAGGAGGATCGCCATGAGTAATTGTCTTCTCATCAAAAACTGCATGCTGACCACCTTCTTCAACGACGGGTACAACGCCACCAAGATCCTGGAGAATGTGGATATTTTGATCGAGGACGGCGTGATCCGCTCCATCGGCCAGGGGCTGCGGGCCGACTGCCCCACTGTCGACGGCACGGGGAAGCTGGCTGCCCCCGGTTTCCTCAACGGGCGCAGCTGCAGCCTGGCCGCCCTGGTGTCCAAGAGCCTGGCCGCCGACATCAAGTGCAGCCGCTTTGGCGGCACGCCCCTGTACACCCGGGTCAACCCCCTCCTCAACGCCGCCCAGGCCGCGCTCTCCGACGGGGAGCTGGAGGACCTGCTCCGCCTGGCGCTCTACCAGGCCATTGACAGCGGCACCACCACCCTGCTGGAGCACTGCTCCGTCCGGGAGCTGCCGATCTTCCTGTCCCTGTGCCAGTCGGCGGGGATGCGGGCCATTGTCTCCCCCATGCTGATGAACCGGCAAACCCTCCCGGAGACAGACCTGTGGGGCCGCTGCGACAACGCCCTGGAGGCGGTGGACGAGGACGGCCTCGTCGCCTGGAACCGCGGCTTTGTGGAGCGGACCGCCGGCCAGCTGGCCCAGGCCGGTATGGGCCTTGGCTCTGTGGAGACGGTCAGCGAGTCCCTTATCCGCAAGACCGCTCAGACGGCTTTCGACTTGAACTGCATGCTGATGGTCCCCCTCAACGAGACTCAGCAGGAAAGGGATATCTGCCAGGAACGTTACGGTCTCAGCCCAGCGGCATTGCTGCATAAAAACCACGCCCTGCACAAAAAGACCATCACTGGTGGAAACCAGCTGACCGACCGGGTGGACCGAGCCATCCTCCGCAGCGGTTCCTCCGCCGTGGCGCTGTGTCCGGTGGAAAGCCTTCACGATGCGCGGCTGTCCCCCTTTCTGGACTGTCAATATGATGACCTGGAGATCCTTATCGGCAGCGGGCGCACCACCCCTGATATGACGATGCAAACCCGAGCGCTGACCCTGGCGGGAAAACTGGAGCGTGGCCTCCGCCATCAGATGCGGGCGCAGAAGACCTTTTATGCTGTTTCCTCTGGCGCAGCCAAGGCAGCCTCACTGCCAGTAGGGGAGCTAGACGAGGGGGACATTGCCGACCTCATCCTTATCGATCTTTCCCATCCCCACTACCACCCCCTAACCATGCCTATCACAGATCTCATTTATAACACGAGCCCAAGCGATATTACAGAAGTCATCGTTAATGGAAAGCTACTCAAGCAAAGTGGCCGTGTGCTGTCTTTGGATGCTGGTGTTATAGTGCAGCGGGCAGAGCAGGCGGCGGAGAAGATCTGGACGCGTGCCAGAGCAATCGGTGCGTTCTAGATAAAATAAATCTGAAAGAAAGCGAAAGGTGGAACCATGAAAAAGTTAATTTCTCTTGTCCTTGCACTTGTACTGGCTCTATCCCTTGTGGCCTGCTCCAACACGAGCAACACAGACAATCCTGGCAGCAACACCTCCAATGGAGAAAACTCCTCCAGCGAGTTGGATACCACTAACCCTATTAAGATCGGCTATCTGGCCTGGGCCTCCGGTGCTGACGCCTACATGGGCCTTGTAGCCATCGCCGCCCTGGAGGACCGCATCGAGGAGATCAACGCCAACGGCGGCCTCCTGGGCCGGGAGGTGCAGCTCATCTGGTATGACATCTCCGCCGACTTCTCCGAGTCCGTCAACGCCACCAACAAGCTCATCAACCAGGACCAGGTGGACGCCATCATCGGGCCCGACGGCAGCCCCTTCGCCATCACCCTGGGCGGCATCGTTGAGGAGGCCCAGGTCCCCTTGCTCCCCAACTGCGGCAATGCCGAGGTCACCGTTAATGACGACGGCTCCACCAAGCCCTATGTCTTCCGTGTAGCGCCCCAGAATGCTCTGACCAGCATCACTATGGCCCACTACGCCTACAACGAGATGGGTGTTCGGAAAGTAGCAACCCTCACTGAGTCCACCAATATTAGCACCGTGGAGTCTGCCGACGAGTTTGTGAAGGAGTTTGAGGCCCTGGGCGGCGAGATCGTAGCCCAAGAGAGCTACATGCTCAACGACACCGAGTTCCGCGCCCAAATCACCACCATTGCCCAGGCGGAGCCCGAGTATGTGTACATGCCTGCCGCTGCTTACAAGGAGGTGTGCAACTTCGCCATTCAGCTCAGCGACATGGGCTACAGTGACAGCATTAAGATTCTGGGTACCGACGCTTGGTATAACCCTGACGCCTTGGCCGTAGCCGGCGATGCACTGGACGGTTGCGTGGTAGTGTCCGCCCTAGATATGAACTCTGAGAATATCGCCCCCATGGTGGAGGAGTTTGCTGAAAAACACGCCGATCTGAATGCCAGCCTCCACCTGTATGCCCTCTATGCCGTG
The DNA here is from genome assembly GCA_904398675.1 of uncultured Oscillospiraceae bacterium. GTDB lineage: Bacteria > Bacillota > Clostridia > Oscillospirales > Oscillospiraceae > CAJFPI01. The sequence goes on along the minus strand of CAJFPI010000069.1, from coordinate 11,770 downwards.
AACGCCCTGCAGTTCCTGGAGTATGCCATCACTACCGCAGGCTCTACCGACGGCCCTGCTATCAAGCAGGCTCTGGAGGAGGCTACCGGCGTGGAGATGATTACCGGAGGCTCCTGGCACTTTGATGAGCACCACGACCCGGTTGGCCCTGAGTTTACGATCCTCTCTATCGAAGAAGGTGAGGCGGTTTCTCTGGGTGTATACTCTGTCGAGCAATAGATTTATGCCGTAGGCGGGGAGAGGCCTCCTCTCCCCGCCTGATTTTTCAGATAAATCCGTGGGAGGGCCTATGCTATGACAGTATTTATCCAGCAAATTATCACTGGCCTGTCCATCGGCAGCATCTACGCGCTGCTGGCCGTTGGCTACGCCTTGATTTACAGTATATTTAACTTCTCCAACTTTGCATTTGGCGTCATTATGATGGTTGGCACATTCGGCGCCGTATACGCCATTAACTGGGCTGGCGCACCGTTGCCTATTGCGATCCTGGCCGGTATGCTAGTGGCCGCTGCTATTTCTCTGGTGGTGGAGGTGAGCACCTACCGCCCCATGCGCCGGAAAAACTCCCCACGCTTGTACCTCATGATCGCAGGTATCGGCATTAACATGTTTATTGAAAATCTGGCGATCCAGACGCTGGGCTCCAGCGTGCAACCTTTCCCCTCCGACTGGGGGAGAGAGATCCTAAACGTGGGCGGCGTCAGTATCGCCTTTGCTGACCTGCTCTCAGGCGGGCTATCCCTTGTAATGCTGGCCTGCCTGTGGCTGTTTATTTACAGAACGAAGACTGGCCTTGGCATTCGTGCCAGCTCCTATGATGTAAATACCACAGGACTGATGGGAGTTAATGTGGATATGGTCTCCTTGGTGGTTTTTGCAATCTCTGGCCTTACTGCTGGCCTTTCCGGTGTCTTTTACGGAATGAAATATACAGTGTATCCCTCTATGGGCATTGTCTCCAACAAGGCATTTGTCGCCGCCGTGATCGGCGGTCTGGGAAGTCTCCCCGGCGCAGTGCTGGGGGGCATCCTCCTGGGGCTTTTGGAGACCATGGTGTCGGCATACGTCTCCTCTCTGCTCCGGGATATGATTGCCTATCTTGTCATGATTGTTATTTTGATCTTTATTCCTAACGGCATCCTAGGTAGGGGTGTAAAAGAGAAACTGTAAGGGGGGAGGGGAGGATATGTATCAATATTTATCTGGTATTCTTACCATTATCGCCATCAATGTGACGGCAGTCTGTGGACTAACGGTTTTGACAGGATTTACCGGCCTTTTTTCCATGGGCCACGCTGGATTTATGTCCCTGGGGGCCTACGCCTCGGTCATCGCCATGTTGTACTGGAACTTCCCGTTCATCCCGGCTATGGTCTTCGGTGGCCTGGCGGCGGCCCTGGTAGGGCTCATTGTGGGCTATCCCACTATGAAGGGAAAGATGCGCGGCGACACCTTTGCCATCGCGATGCTGGGCTTTTCTGAGGCGGTTCGCCTGGGCCTCTCCAACATCTACCCCTATATCAACGGTGCCCTTGGCATCAGTGATATCCCCCGGTACAGCGAGGCATGGCTTGTCACGCTGATTGCTGCCTTCTGCGTTTACATTACCTATCGTTACACCCGCTCCAAGCACGGTCGAATCGCCTTGTCCATCCGGGACGAAGAGACGGCGGCGGAACTCATCGGCGTCAATATCACCTGGGAGAAGATCAAGAACTTCATGATCAGCGCCTTCTTCTGCGGTATGGCCGGGTGTATGTACGCCTGCTACTACACCTTTATTACGCCAAACACCTTCTCCACCACTACATCCAACAATCTGCTGGCAGCCGTGGTCTTCGGCGGTATGGGTTCCGTTACCGGGCCAACCATTGCGGCGGCGATCCTGGCCATGCTGCCGGAGATGCTGCGATTCGTCCAGAAGTGGCGCCTGGTGCTCTACGGCGCGGTGATGATCCTTGTAATGCTGTTCCGCCCGGAGGGGCTGATGGGAGGCCGGGAGTTCTCCATCAAAGGGATCGTCCGCTGGTGCTGTAAAATTGCTGCCAAGGTAAACCGCCGCGGCGGGGAGGTGTCAAAATGAGCCTTTTGGAAGTCAAGAATTTAACCATTCAGTTTGGCGGTTTAAAAGCAATTAGTAATGTGAACTTGGAAATCAATCCTGGGGAAATGATTGGGCTGATCGGCCCCAACGGTGCAGGGAAAACCACGTTGTTCAATGCCATTACGGGAGTTGTGGATATCGCCCAAGGCAGCATCACCTTTGACGGCAAGAACTTGAGTAAGTATAAACCCAACCAGATCGCCCACCTGGGGATCAGCCGCACCTTCCAGAATATTCGGCTATTTTCCAAGATGACTGCCGAGGAGAATGTCTCCATCGGCATCAGCAGCGTGGCGGACTATGACATCATCTCCGCATTTCTGGGACTTCCCAACGCACGGCGGAAGGATCGGGAGACCCGGGAGAAAGCCCGGGAGTACTTAGCCCAGGTAAAACTTCTGGAGTACAAGGACGCTATTGCCGGTTCTCTGCCCTATGGCATCCAGCGCAAGCTGGAGATTGCTCGGGCCATCGCGACCCGGCCAAAGCTTTTACTGTTGGACGAGCCGGCCGCCGGGATGAACAACGAGGAGACCATGGAATTGATCGAGTTCATCCGCAACATCCATCGGAAGAACGAGACAAATATGGCAATTATCCTAATTGAGCACCACCTGGAAGTGGTGATGAATCTCTGCAGTGATATCACCGTATTGAATCTGGGCAGCGTTTTGGCGCGGGGCAATCCGGAGGAAGTACAAAACAATCCTGCCGTCATTAAAGCGTATATCGGTGAGAGGAGGAACAGGGCATGAGCGGGCAGGACGCATTGTTACAGGTAGAAAATCTGGAGGTTTTTTATGGGGGCATCCAGGCCCTCCATGGTGTTAGCATACATGTCAACCGTGGAGAAATTGTGGCCATTATCGGGGCTAACGGTGCCGGTAAATCCACACTGCTGCGTTCTATTGCTGGGGACAAGGACATTAAGCAGGGAACTGTTACCTTTGACGGCCAGCCTCTCCCTAAGCGTTCCTACCATGTGGCAAACCATGGCATCAGCCTAGTGCCGGAGGGACGGCGGATTTTTGCTAATCTTAGCGTAAAAGAAAACCTGACCCTCGGTGCCTATATGGAGAATAACAAGGGGGTTGTGCGGGACCGGCAGGAAGAGGTCTTCGCTCTCTTTCCCCGGCTGAAGGAGCGCCTCCATCAGCCCGCCGGCACCATGTCCGGCGGCGAGCAGCAGATGCTGGCGGTGGGGCGCGCGCTGATGGCGGGGCCCACCCTTCTGATGTTGGATGAGCCAAGTCTGGGGCTGGCACCCATCGTGGTAGATGAGATGTTTGAGAAGTTCAAGCAGATTAACAAAGATCTGGGTGTCACCATCTTGGTGGTGGAGCAAAACGCCTTCATCGCTCTGGACGCCGCCGACCGTGGCTATATCATTAGCCTTGGAAAAGTGGTCATGGAGGGTTCTGCGGAATCTCTTCTCAACGACCCAGAAGTGCAGTCGGCCTATATGGGTGTCAAATAAGGGGGAGTCATGCTATTTCACAATAAAATTGTCGTTGTTACCGGCGCCTCTAGCGGCATTGGCAAAGCTGTGGTAGAGCTTTTCCTGCGGGAGGGAGCTACCGTAGTGATGGTCAGCCGTGACGAAACCAAGGGCCAAGCGGCACTGGAGGAGATGCGAGGTGTCTCTCCTTCGTGCGCCTTTTTCCCTTGCGACGTGGGAAATGAAACGCAGGTTCGGCAGCTGTTCCAACAGATCGAGGCGGACTACGGCAAGCTGGATGTGTTGCACAACAACGCTGGTATATCTGTAGGCGGAGGCCTTATGGACACCTCGGAAGAACAGTGGGACGAGATCCTGCGGGTCAACTTGAAGGGGGCCTTCTTCTGCACCAAATACGCCGTCCCCCTGCTCAAAAAGGGGGACTGTAAGGCTGTGGTCAATACGGTCTCTGAGCTGGGGCTGGTGGCCACCCGGAACTCCCTGGGCTACATCTGCTCCAAGGGGGCGCTGATGCAGTTTACCAAGGGCGCCGCCCTGGAGCTGGCCCCCTTTGGGATCCGGGTCAACGCCGTCTGCCCCGCGGGGACGGAGAGCGAGATGTTCCACCGGGATATGGCCTCCGGCGAGGGCGGGTATGACGCCAATGTGGCCCGGCTGGCGGCCTCCTATCCCCTGGGGCGGATCGCCGTCCCCATGGATATCGCCCCGGCCGTCCTTTTCCTCAGCTCCCCCTACGCCTCCTTTATTACGGGGACGCACCTTCTCCTAGACGCCGGTTTTACCGCGCAGTAAGCGACACGTTATTTTTGCAGGAGGGTTTTATGGTACTGGATCTGATCATTCACAGCGGCTATGTCATCACCATGGAAGGCGACGGCGTCGGCGTCATCCCCGACGGGGCAGTGGGCATCAAGGGCAATACCATTGTGGCCGTCGCCCCCACAAAGGAGGTCACCGCCGCCTATACCGCCCACCGCTACCTCGACGCCACCGACCGCGCCGTTTTGCCGGGGTTTGTGGACGCCCATATCCACACCTCCAACGCCATTGTCCGCGGCGGGAGCCAGGACATCGACAAGTGGATGTACAGCGGGATTCTGCCGCTGCTCAGCCTGGCGGAGACGGAGGACCTGGCGGCCGGCTCCATGCTGAATATTATCGAGGCTGTCAAAAAAGGGACTACCACCTTCTGTGACTATGACTTCCCCATGCTGGAGCTGGTGAAAAACCACATCAAGGTGGGGACCCGGGCGGTGGTCGCCGAGATGATCAACGAGCTCCCCACGGTGACATACGGTGTACAAGACACTGCTCTGCAAAATTTTGACAGCGCTAAAGGTAACCGGAAATTACAGGATGCTATTTCGCTAGTAGAAACCTACCATCAGAAGGATGGCGGTCGTATCACCTGTATGATGGGCCCCCAGGCCAGCGAGATGTGCTCCATCCCGCTGCTGCGGGAGATCAAGGCCTACGCGGACAAGAACGGCCTGGATATCCACATGCATGTGGCCCAGGGCGACCGGGAGACCCGCCAGGTGATGGAGCGCTACGGCAAGCGCCCGGTGGAGCTGCTGGACGAGCTGGGGTATCTCAACAGTCATCTCCACGCCGCACACATTACGGAGACCACCCAACAGGAACGGCATCTGCTAGCCCAGAGGGGGGTAAGCATGGCCCTGTGTACCGCAAGCATCGCCATCATCAACGGGGCATTGCCTCCCGCCCAGGAGTATATGGCCTTAGGAGGCACTGTGGGCCTTGGTACTGACCAAGCACCTGGCAACAACTGCAACAACCTCTTCAACGAGATGAAACTTACTGCTCTGCTCCACAAGTACAAAAACAGCTCTCCCACAGTTTTCCCCGCGTGGAAAGTCCTCCGCATGGCCACCATTGAGGCAGCCAAAGCTATGGGAATCGGTGATCAGATAGGGTCCCTGCGTCCGGGCAAAAAGGCGGACGTCATCCTAGTGGATCTTTCCAGCCCCGCACTGAGCCCCATCTTGCCCTATCCGGTTCGTAACATTATCCCTAACCTAGTATATTCCGCCAGTGGCAGCGAGGTGGAGACGGTCATCATTGACGGAAACATCGTGGTGGAGGACCACGTCCTCCGTACAGTGGACGAACAGAAGGAAATAGCGAAGGCGAACCGCTCCGCTCTGGGTATCTGCCGGCGGCTGCGGGAGACTGGCTGGGAGAAGGAGCTGCCCCTGGCCCGCTGGACTGCGGAGGGGTACTATTGATGAGATACACCGCGGACCTTTCCCCCGCCGCCCCCCAGACGAAGGCGCGGCTTACAGTTATCCTGGTGGCTCTGTGCTACAGCACCATGGGCGCCGCTTTCCAGTTTGTGGACTGGAACCCGCTGGTCATTACCGGAGGACGCAGCGCCGTAGCTTTCCTGTGCCTCGCCGCCTACCGGCGGTCCTGCCGGATTGTACTGAATCGGAAAGTGCTGGCCGGTGCGCTGATTTCCCTTTTTACCACCACGGCTTTCGTCATCGCCAACAAGCTGACAGCGCCTGTCAACGCCGTCGTCCTGCAGTACACAAACCCGCTTTTTGTGCTACTACTGTGCCGGCTGGTACTCAAGCGCCGCTTAGAACGGAAGGAAACGGTCATCTCCCTTTGCATGATGGCCGGCATTGTGCTCTTTTTCGCCGACAAGCTCTCCCTAGGGCAGGTGCTGGGCAATCTGTTCGGACTCCTTAGTGGCATCGGCATGGCGTGCAGCATCTTTTACGCCTGCCACGCGAAGGCGGATATCCAGGAGTACACCATGCTGATGTGCCTCATCTCCTTCTTTGGCGGGGCTTTGGTGGCGCTGGCGGATCCGCCCTGCGTCACTGGCTCCTCTGTGCTGGCTGTGGTTTTTCTGGGCGCAGTGGGTTCCGGCATCTCCTCCATCCTCTACTCCAAATCCGCGCCGTTGCTGAATTCCACGGAGGTCTCCCTCCTTCTCATGCTGGACCCTATTTTAAATCCGTTGTGGGTTGCCCTCCTCACCGGTGCGCTGCCGGGCCCCTTTGCCCTGCTGGGAGGGGGGATTGTATTAGGCTGCGTGACGATCCAAATTCTCACCTCTCCGAATAAGATAAAACCTGACAGTCCCGACGCAGAGAATGCTCGTATTAACTAGATGGCCTGTAGCCTGTTTTGGTATTTTTCTATGGGAGGATGTATTGATTTACTTTTCCATATTCTGCTATAATGAAAAAAATATAATTTCCTATATTTTTTGCAAAGGACGTGTATTGTGGCTATTCGGACAAATGAAACAATTTTGATGCAGACCGGGCTGTTCTCTGACAAATTCAAGGTCTACTCTTATCTCCTCTTGCACTTCATTGGGGAGAAGAACGAGCCCGTGGGCTCTTGGACATTGCGGCAGGATATGATATCTGCCGGGATCGATTGTAGTACTGCAACGATCGGTCGCTACCTCAAGGAGCTGGATGCGCAGGACTACACCGTGCAGCACAGTAAGAGCGGACGTGTTTTGACGCCCGGTGGCCGAGCCTATCTGCAGGAAATGGAAGAAAAGTTAGAACGCGCTCAGATTCAGTCAGAATTAAGCAAGACGGTAAAAGTAACTGAGTATAGCGAACTGATTGACCTGCTGGATGCCAGAAAGGCTTTAGAAACGGAGGCAGCTCGTTTAGCAGCACAAAATGCCACAGATGATGAGCTTCAGAAACTACTAAAGATTGTGTCTTCCCATCAGGATACGGTGCGGCGCAATGAAGATCCAACCAATGTTGCATTGGATTTTCATGCTACGGTGGCAGAAATTAGCCACAACCGTTTTATTCGATCCATTCTTAACATGTTGATTTATGAGGAGAAACGAATCGAGGGGAAAATGGAAACCTTGGTAACCCGTGAGCGCGGTAGAATTTATGTAAAAGAACACGAACAAATTGCCGACGCCATTTGTCGGCACGATGTGGAGGAGGCTGCCAAACTGATGAATGACCATATTTCTACTCTGTGTCTGGCGGTAGGTGAACAGGTAGAAAATATGTAGTATTCTTTTAATCTTTTTTACTGATCAGTAAAGACGGCAATAAACTGCCGTGAGGTGTGGGATGAGACCTTCCTTAAATATTAAGATCAACCGCTCAAAGAAGGTAGTTAAAAGGATATGTTAAGTAAGCTTGAGGAAATGTAGATAAAGCAAAATAGTCTTGAGAAATCGCGAAGAAATTCGGGAAATCTCAAGACTATTTTTGGGTGAGAATAGGGCGGGGTGAGAGAGTACAGAATAAAACTGTAGGCGGCAAGACTGCCGGATACCCATAGGCCGTGCCAAAAATTTTACGCAAAAGTTTTGGCAGGTTCTGAGATGAATGGAGTCGGCAGGCAATGGAGGAGTCTTAAAGGGGCGTCTCCAGGCGTTTCATGTTCATATACTTCTTGTCGCCTTACTGGGTGCTGGCCACATGGCGGAGCGGGTACAGATCAGCATGAGAGTGGAGCTGCTGTCCGGGAAACTGCCCGTTATGTGGGATCGGCGGTGGATTTCCCGGTTGTAATGGCAACTGTGGCTCGTTGCGCTCGCGCCAAGCGGGCCTGGGGCGTTTTCCCTGCCTTGGTTGTCAGCAGCTTAGACAGCTTGTTGAGAGTTTCCTCTGCGCTGCCTCCCCTTTGATTTGACCCTTGATTGTGTCCTAGTTAAGCTATACAAACTCCTCAAACCTCCTTTCAAACGGAGTGACACGACTTCATGCTGCCAGAGATCTGCAGACTATGCCTCTCTTTACCCTTTTCAATCAGTGAAAATTATTGTACCTTATACCCAGCAGTTGGCTGAGGAAAAACTGCAAAAAAAGAACTAGCACTCAAGTATTAAGTGCTAGTTCTTTTTTTGCCTCCCCCAAAACGCATCTTTCTACCTACCTCTGATCGGAATGTGGGGATACCTCTGTTTGTCAGTTTACATGTATAGAAGAGGAATCCTGATGGGTGCTTTGTATCACCTGGGCGCGATAGTCACGGGGAGACACTCCTTTAATTTGCTTAAATTTACGCGAAAAATAGTTACTGTCATCAAATCCTACACTATTTGCAATCTCAGTAATATTCATGTCTGAATAGGCCAGCAGATAGCAGGCCCTGTTGATGCGTATGCCTATTAGGTATTGCATTGGGGAGCAACCGTATTCTTCATTGAACATTTTGCGCAATTGCCGATTCGTTATTTTTGCAAGATTCAGCAGCTCTTCAATCGTTATTAGCTATTCGATAAACTCAAATGATGGGTAAGGAGGGCAAATATGTTCAGGAAGAAGAAACTCATTGCACTGGCGCTTGTTGTGTATATTTTATCTATCTCTCTCACTGCATGCGGATCACCTGCAGAAAACACTCCCGACAGCGGCAATATAGATGTTGATGGTACAATTCAAATGCCGCTGACAGGCGTCGAGGTAAGCGCTTCGTTGTTTAGTCAGCCAGTTAATATCAATATGATTTCTTACCGTTCCACTGCTATGGAGACGCATGTGGCACAGTTTCAGAAGGATGCCGACGGTATAGACAATCTCGATTTCAATATCACATATTTGCAGCAGAGCGATGTAATTCAGCAAGAGACGCTGGCTCTCTCCTCAGGGAGCACTTCCCCATATGAGATCATGCAGTGTACTGACATGAGTTTTGGAAATTTTGTCGCGAAAGGTTGGTTATATCCTCTCAATGACTTGATTGAGAAATATGATGATGTATACGATTTCAGTGATATTTCTCAGGCGTCATGGGATGCCTTTACCTATGACGGGAAAATTTATGGCATACCTATTTCTATCGATAACCAGATCATGTTTTATCGAAACGACATCTTTGAGCAGCTGAATCTGGAGCCGCCCACTACCGTTGATGAACTTTTAGATTGCCTCGAGACCATTAAGCAGTCAGGACTTGTCAAATACCCGCTCGTAATGACGTTTGGCCAGCCAGGCGGATTGATGACAGAATTCGGCACTGCTCTTGTCGGTATGGGAGGCGAATGGTATGATGAGGACCTCAACCTGCTCTTCAACGGGCCGGAAGGAGTCGCTGCCATTGAAATGATGCAGGAGTTGTACTCCTACATGCCTGAAGCTGCATTGAGCTACACAAATGACGACAGCATGGTGCTTATGCAGACTGGTGAGGCCGCTGTAAGTATCATATGGGCTGCCCGTGCCGCGCGTATGGATGGAGAGTGCTGGCATACATGGGGCGTTGCGGTTCTCCTCCGCCTCCTGTTACCGGGATGATATCATTGATCCTGAAAAATTGTCAAGGGAAATCCCGCTTGGAACGGTAGTATGTGGGGCGGCGTGTGCGAGGGACGGGCGGTGCGTGCCTGCCTGCAGATGACTGGGGCGGAGGAAGACGTGGATGGATCGGAACCGGGCGATCTCCGCTGCCGCGCCTGTTCCCGACTGAATGGCAGGCCGGGAGTGGGACGTACTTTTTCAGCCGGATCCTGAAAAAGCGGATGGGTGCATTTAGCATTTGCCTGCGAAACCGTAGTATATGGATGAGGGCCGGAAAGGAGGCGAATGGATGATGGAAGACGACCAGATTATCGGGCTGTTTTTTGCCCGCTCAGAGCAGGCTGTCCAGGAATTGGACCGCAAATATGGCAAGGTGCTCCATCAACTCTCGTATAACATCGTAAACGACAGACAGGACGCGGAGGAGTGCGTCAGCGACGCCTACCTGGGGGCGTGGAACGCCATCCCGCCGTCCCGTCCCAGTCCGCTGCTGACCTACCTCTGCAAGATCGTCCGCAACCTCTCCCTAAAGGTCTATTACCGGGAGACGGCCGCCAAGAGGAACAGCATTTACACCGTGGCGATGGAGGAAATCGAGAGCTGCCTTGCCGGCCCGGACACTGCGGAAACGGAGCTGGAGGCCAGAGAGCTGGCGCATGTCATAGAGCGCTTTCTGGATACTCTGTCCCACAGGGAACGGGTAATCTTCATGCGCCGCTACGCCTATCTGGACACCTGCTCCGACATTGCCAGGCGTGTGGGCATCTCGGAAAAAAACGTGACTGTCCGGCTGTCCCTGATCCGCCGGAAACTGAAAAAATATCTGATGGAAAGCGGGGTGTTTCCATGAACGCAAGAAGATTTTCCGAGGCGGTGGGCGAGGTGGCTGACCGCTACTATGAGGAGGCGGCGGGAGGCGCCGCCTGTTCTGCAGCGGGACGGCCCGGCCGCTGGCTCCGGCGCTGCGCCCTTGCAGCCTGCCTGTGCGCCGCTTTGGCATTGGGGATCCTGGTGCGGCTCTCCTCCTCGGAGGTGGTCACAGCGTCCGGCTTTTTGACCGTTACGGCCTATGCCGCATCATCAGAGGAGGGGCAGGTCCTGCAGGAGGGCATGGAGCTGCCGCTGGATTACAGCTGGAGCCCTGCCATGAGCAGCCGGCCGGGGCTGCCCCTGGAGCTCTGTGCTCCGGACCATCCGGAGGCGGCCTTTGCGGTGTCGGCGGAGGAGGGAACGCTGCTGCTGTGGGAAAACGCTGAGATCCAATATATGGAGACGCCGCTGTACGCCGAAAATGGCGAGACCATCTATTGGACAAGCCTTTCTCAAGCAGATGACGGCGGCTTTACGACCTATACGGGGCGAACGGCGTATATCCGCATTACCATTTACGAGGGGGAACACATTGTCGGATATGCGGTTGTACAGATCTATGCCGCAAATCAGGAAGAGGATCCGCTGCCAGCTTACCGCGCCAGGCTGCTCCAGTCGGTCTCCTTTCCCCGGGTAAACGGCGGCTACCAGCAAATCACAGAGGAATATGTCCAGGCGGAAATGGACCGGATCCAGACAGAAACCGCTCAAGGCGCATCCTGAGCGCCACGGCGGGTATTTTCGCCCCTCCGGCACCTGGATTTGCCCCCGCTCTTCCGGCTTATCGATGAGATGGGCCGGTGGGCGGGGGCATTTTTATCCGTATCCGATGCGCTTTTGCCCCGGGACCTTACTGATAAGGAACGCGGGCTGGAGCAGGGACGCCCGCCCGCCTCTCTGGCAGCAGGCCGGGCTGTGCCGGACTATGCCTGCCTGTCGGGTGACGCAGCGCGGACGGATATATTCCCGGTCACGCCTTCGCCCCAGACGCCGATATAGGTGCTGCCGCCGCCTACCTCGATGGTGGAGCTGTAGTCCCCGCTCCCGGACAGCAGGATTACCGGG
>CAJFPI010000068.1 GCA_904398675.1 uncultured Oscillospiraceae bacterium | reverse complement strand
CGGCAAGCACTTCATCGCCTCCAAGAAGTTCATGAAGGCCGAGGGCGGCATCGAGCGCATCGTCTGGATGCCCAAGGCCCTGAAGGAGCAGGTGGCCGACCGGGTGAACGCCACGGCCAAGGAGCTCTACGGCATCGACAACTTCTGTGATCTGGTGGGCGACGAGACCATCGCCGAGGATCCGGAGACTTTGATGGCCTTCCTCACCGAAAAGGGCCATCCGGTGCTGGGCATGGAGCCCATGATGTAAACGCCTTCTCCGGCGGTACCAACAAAATCCTAAAAGCCCGGGACGCGCTGTTATGCGTGTCCCGGGCTTTTTTGTATTCCGCCTTTGCCGTGCGGCGCAGGCGACTACGCCTGCCGCAGCAGGACGGGCTGGAGCTGGCGGCCCGCAAGGGCCTCCTCCACCGTCTCGCCGATGCGGGTGAAGTCCGCCATCAATGAGCAGGGCTTGCGCACCGGGTCGTCCTGGCCGAAGGGGACGAAGTAATAGCCCCTGCGGTTGAGGAGCGTCCCCAGGTTTGCCGCGCTGCCGGAGAGGCCATCGTTGCTGGCCACCGCCACCACAACCGGCCGCCCGTTTCTCAGATGGGCCTTGGCCGCCATGGTCACCGCCGTGTCGGTGATGCCGCCGGCCAGCTTGCCCAAGGTATTCCCTGTACACGGGGCGATCACCAGCACATCCAGCAGGGCCTTTGGCCCGATGGGCTCGGCCTCCTCCACTGTCCGGATGGCCGGCCGGCCCGCCGCCGCCTCCACTGCCGCCGCAAAGTCCTCCGCCCGGCCAAAACGGGTGTCCGTGGCGGCGGCGCTCTCCGAGAGAATCGGGATGATCGTATAGCGCTCACACAATTTTTCCATCTCCCGCAGCACCTTCTGGTGGGTACAGAAGGAGCCGCAGAAGGCAAAACCAATCCGCACGTTGTTCAAATGGGGTCCCCCCGTTCCTCCAATATGTGGTAGATGGCGCCGCGAAGGACCTGGGCCGCCGTGTCCGGCGCCACCTTCCCAGGAAGGCCCCTGGCCCAGACGGCTTGGAGGCCCAGCGCCTCCGCCGCCGCCAGATCCACGCCGCCGGGCTCGGATGCCAGATCGATCACCACGGCATCCTCCGGCAGCTCCTCCAGGCTCTCGCGGTCCAATATGCGAGCGGGAACGGTATTGAACACCACCTGCATCTCCCTCAGCTGCCCCCGCAGCCCGCCGGTCCGCACCGGCGTGCAGCCAAAGGCCTCTGCCCAGGCGAGATCGCTCCGCCGCCGGGCGGACACCGTCACTGCCGCCCCCAGGGCCTGGAGGTGCTGCGCCAGGATTTTCCCAATCCGCCCATAGCCGATGACAAGGCAGCGGCAGCCGTGGAGGGTACACCGGGTGCGGGCCATGGCCTCGGCAACGGCCCCCTCCGCTGTGGGAACCGCGTTGGCAATCTGGACCTCCTCCCGGCTGAAGTAATCCTCCAGCCGCAGCCGGTATTTCCTTGCTCCGGCGCGGACAGCGTCAGAGAGCATGCCGCCGCAGACCACCTGCCGCCCCGGCTCCAGCAGCGGCCACAGGTCCTCCAGCAGGAGGACGCCGCTGCCCAGCGGTAAGTACAGCGTGCTGCCGTCCTTGGTGACAGGCAGGGGCAGGATCACGCATTCCGCCCCTGCCGCCGCCTCCAGCGAGGACTGGGGCAGATCGGAGCGATCAAGGCCCCAGAGCGATATGTGATGGCCGTCCCGGCAGAGCAGCTCCGCCAACCGCAGCTGGCGCTGGTCCCCGCCTAAAACGGCAAAATTTCGTTTCATAACCATTCCCCCTCTGCCACATGATATGGCCAATACCGCCGAGGGGTGCGCTGCAGTGCGGAAAACTTCATGCGCTTTCGGTGCACCGATTGCTTAGAAAAAGAATACCGTCGGGGGCAATCACATGTCCCCGGCGGTATCCTTTTGTAACGAACCTGTATGCATCGCACTGCAAATGCCCTGCAATTGAGGCCTCTGCGTTAAGTCACCGCCTCATCCGGACGGATGGAGACGCTCTCCACCGGCACCTTGCCGAAGTCTGTGACCTCCTTGCCGCCCACCAGAATGCGGATCTCATCCACCGTGTCGATGGAATCGTAAATGCTGTAGGCAATGGACTCCAAAATCCGCTCCTGCCAAACCGTCTTCTCCGGGAGGCTGTCAATGGACTGCTGGGGCAGGCTCAAATAGCAGGTCCGGTCCTCCACCCACACCGCTGTAATCACAAATTCCTCCGGTATGATGGGATAGCGGTCCTGCTCCTGGGGGCCCTCCAGCAGAGCGGAGAGGAGCTCCTCAGCCAGCGTGTCGCCCTCATACAGCTCCAGCACCCGGTTTTCCGACGCCAGCTCCCCCTGCTCATTAACAAAATACAGCACCGCCGCCACCGATTCGATCACGTCCTCCATATTGCTCAGGAGCACATCCCCCTCCATCAGGACCTGGTTGTCCCGGTAGGTGATCTCCCGGCCATTGGCGGTAATGGAAACTGCGGAGATCTCCTCCAGCTGTGTCAGCGAAAGCGTGACGCAATAATCGGCCAGGCTGAGATCGATGCCTGTGAGAGAGGCATAGCGGGCGTTGAAGTCCACATAGGCCCGCTGCCCCCGAATGGAGATGCTCTGCAGCTCCGTCCCCTCCGGGAAGGGGCTGCCCTGGCCGCCCACACCGGCAATCAGGTGCTGAATAATGGCGGCGGCCTTCTCAACTGCAGATGCCCCCTCCGGCAGCTCCAAATCCATATCCACTCCCATCAGGGCGTCTCCCCCACCGGACTGCTCCAGATCGGAAAGGAAGTAAAGCAGATATCCTCCCGCCGGCTGCTCCTCCTGCCGGTGGAGCAGCGTCATGACCACCAGCAAAACCAGCGGCAGCAGCAGCGCTGCGTACCGTTTGATCCCCGTCCTCATTCCTTTTCCCCCTTATCCAGGGGCATGCGGATGGTAAAGACCGTCCCGCCGCCCATCCGCGCCCGGGCCTCGATGCTGCCGCCCCGGCGGCGCACGGTATCCCGCACGATGGCGAGGCCCAGCCCTGTACCCCCTGCGGCCCGTGAGCGGGCCTTGTCCACCCGGTAGAACCGCTCAAAGATATGGCTGAGGTCCTCCTCCGGGATGCCGATGCCGTTGTCCTCCACGGTAATATAGGCCCACTTGGCATTGGCCGAGAGGAGCACCCGGACAAACCCGCCGTCATGGTTATATTTAATGGCGTTCTCCACTAAGTTATAGAGGATCTGGTGGACCTCCCCCTTCGTCGCGCGCACGCTGCACTCATTTTCCACCAGGATCTCCATAGTGACGCGGCGTTCCGCCGCCAGCAGCTGCAGCGAGTGGCACACCCGGCGGATCACCGGCTCCACCTCCACGCTCTCAGCCTCCTCCGCCACGCCGCTGTCCAGCCGTGTCAGGCGGAGAAGGTCCTCTGTGATATTTGTCAGGCGCTCCGCCTCCAGGCCGATGTCCATGACAAACTCCCGCACCATATCCTCGTCCATATTTTCCGCCTGCAGGATAGAATCCGTCAGCAGGCGGATGGTGGCAAGGGGCGTTTTCAGCTCGTGGGAGGCGTCGGACACAAAGCGGCGGCGGGCGTCCTCCGTCACCTGCAGCCGGTCGGTGAGGTTGTTGAACTCGTCGGCGATCTGGGCGATCTCATCGTTTCCGCTGACGTCGGCCCGGTGGTTGTAGGACCCCTCCCGGACGCCGCGGATGGCCGCAAGCAGGTCGTCGATCCGGCCGGTGAGGAGCTTGCTGAGGAGAATGCTCAGCGTCAGCACCACGGCACCCACCCCCAGGGAAATGGAGAGCAGGCTGTTCTGCAGGCCCCGCAGCAGCTCCGCCTGGAACCGGTCATACTCGTAGGCATACACGGCGCCGATGGTCTCGTTGCGGTAGATCACCGGCATGGCGCCGCTGCTGCGGAAGGCGTCGTCCTTGTAGGAGGAGTAGAACGCATCGTCCCCCCGCAGCGCCTGCACCAGCTCGGTGTAGAACACATAGCACCCGGCGGCGTTGCCCACCTCCCGGGTGTCATAGAGGATCTTCCCCGCCGTGTCGGTGACGATGGCCCGGGACACGCCGGAGATCTCCACCACCGCCAGGGCCTCCCCCACATTCTCCTCCGTCAGCTCGCTGAGGCCGGACAGGGCGCTGGACATGGTCTCCAGCGTGCTCTTCATGGCGCTCTCCTTGGCGGCGAAGATCATCTGCTGGGACATGGCGAGGGGGTAGGTGTTCAAAAACACCAGCACCGCCGCAATGACCAGAATGTAGCTCAGGCCGATCTTATATTGGAGGCTCATCTTACCCCTTGAAATAGTAGCCCACTCCCCACTTGGTCAAAATGTGCTCCGGCGCCGCCGGGTTCTCCTCCAGCTTTTCCCGCAGGCGGCGGATATGCACATCCACCGTCCGATAGTCCCCGGCATAGGAGTAGCCCCACACCGCGTCCATCAGGTTCTCCCGGCTGTAAACCCGCCGGGGGTTTTTCATCAAAAGCTCGATCAGGTCATACTCCTTGGCCGTCAGCTCCACGCTTTCTCCCCCCCGCAGGGCGATGCGCTGGTCCATGTCCAGCGTGATGCCGCCAAGGGTAATGCTGGCAGCCTGCTTTCCGCTGCCGACCGCGGCGCTGCCCGCCCGGCGCAGCATGGCCCGGATACGCGCCTTCAGCTCCAGGATATTGAAGGGCTTTGTCACATAGTCGTCCGCGCCGCACTCAAAGCCGATGATCTTGTCGGTATCCTCGCCCCGGGCGGTGAGCATAATAATGGGGACATTGGAAAACTCGCGGATCTTCACACACGCCTCCAGCCCGTCGATCTCCGGCATCATCAGATCCAGAATGATAAGATCATAGCTGTTGCTGCGGGCCAGGTCTACCGCAGTCCTTCCGTCAAAGGCCGTCTCCACCTGGTACCCCTCGTTCTCCAGATTGAATTTGATTCCCTTTACCAGCAGACGCTCGTCGTCCACTACCAAAATCTTCATCCCTGTGCCTCCCCTACGGTAATCTCATCGCAAAACCGCTCCAGTGTAGCCGGTCCGATCCCCTGCACATACAGCAGCTCCTCCACCGCCGTGAAGGGGCCGTTCTCCTCCCGGTACTGAACGATCCGCTCCGCCAGGGCCGGACCAATGCCGTCCAGGGCTTCCAGCTCCCCGGCAGTGGCCGTGTTGAGATCCAGCAGCGGCAGAGCCTCCGGCGTGACATCCGCCGGCGGCGTGCGGGTAGTGATCGTGTAATCGGCAGCAGTACCCCGGGGCGATGCGGCAAACAGCACCGCCGCCATCAGGCAGAGAAACACCGACGTCAAAATCAGGAGCCCCCATTCGCTTTTTGTCAAAAATCTCCCCAGTTTCACTGTTGAACTCCTCCGATATCTCTGTTATACTAAAGAATAACCCTGTCGAATTCTGTCGGCTTTGCCGCTTACAGCTTAGTATATCATACGAAACCGGAGTATGTCATGAAAATTCGCCGCTTTTTTTCTGTTTTTTTCCTGCTGGCCCTCATCCTCGCCTCGCTTGCCGCCCCCGCCTCCGCCTCCGAGATCCTGGAGGGCATGGATGTGGAGGCCAGGGCCGCCCTGCTGGCGGACCCGGAGACGGACGAGGTGCTCTACGCCGAGAATATCCACGAGGCCCTCTACCCCGCCAGCCTCACCAAGATCATGACCTGCATGCTGGTGCTGGAGGCCATCGACAACGGGGCGCTGGCCATGGACCAGGTGATCACCGCCAGCAACTACGCCATCACCTCCGTCCCCGACGGCAGCAGCACCGCCGACCTGCAGGTGGGGGAGCAGCTGACGGTGGAGGAGCTGCTGTACTGCATCATGGTGGTCTCCGGCAACGACGCGGCCAATGTCCTGGCGGAGACTGTGTCCGGCTCTGTGGCCGCCTTTGTGGACGACATGAACGCCAAGGCCGACGCCCTGGGCTGTGAGAACACCCACTTCGTCAACCCCCATGGCCTCCACGATGAGGACCACTACACCACCGCCCGGGACCTCTATGTGATCACCAAGGCGGCCATGGAATACGAGGACTTCATGACCATCGCCGACACCCGGAGCTTTACTCTGCCCGCCACGGAATTTCACGACGAGCGGACGCTCTATACCACCAATTACCTGCTCTCCCCCTATCGGGCCTCCGGCTATGTCTACCCCGGGGCCGCGGGCATCAAGACCGGAACCACCACCCCGGCGGGCAACTGCCTGATCTCCACGGCCACCAAGAACGACCGCACCCTGCTGGGCATCATTCTCGGCGCGGAGCGGGTGGAGCTGGAGGACGGCAATGTGCGGGTCACCAGCTTTACCCAGATGGCGGACCTTTTTGACTGGGGGTTTGACAATTTCAGCCGCCAGACCATCCTCTCCTCCAAGGAGCTGGTGGATGAGCTGGCAGTCTCCCTCTCTGAGACCACCCATATCGTGGTACAGCCCGCCTACGACGTGGAGCGGCTGCTGCCGGACGATGTGGCGGTGGAGGATTTGGACCGCACCATCTCCTACCCTGACTATCCCGACGGTGTGGTAGAGGCCCCCATTTCCGCCGGCGCCGTGCTGGGCGAGATCACCGTCAGCCTCGGCGACGTGGTCTACGCCACAGTCCCCCTGGTGGCGCAAAATGATGTGGCCGCCTCCCGGCTGCTGGTCTTTCGGCATACGGTATTGGAGTTCGTGGGCCGCAGAGAGGTCCAGATCGGCGCGGTGGCGCTGGTCGTTCTGATCATTGTGGTGCTGATCCTGGTCAAGAGCTCCGGCCGCCGCCGCAGGCGCTACGGACGGAGCGGCGGCGCCTATCACCGCCGCAATTATCGGGGGCGGCGGAGATAGATCGCCCCGCATAGGCAATTGCAGTCATAAACTTCATGCGCCGCAAGCGCACCACGGCAATGGGCAAAAGGTAAGCGGCACATGGCCATTTTTACTATGCTTTTGCATAGCAAAAATCCGGCGGCACAACCACTCTGCCGCCGGATTTTTCCATTTTTTCAGCTGCAGCGGCCCGCCGTCAGGCGCTCTCCGTCTCCAGCCGCCGCAAAATCTGCCGGAGCTTTGCCGCGGCTGCAGCTGCATCGTTCTTATCCGGATGGCCCACTGCCGCGTCGTAGATCCGCAGCATGGCGCGCCCCTTCTCCTGCATCATAGGGTCCTCCGCCATGGCCGCGTACCGCAGCCGCACCGTCTCCGGCATCTGGCCGGCGCACATGAACCAGTCCTCCACCCGGCAGGAGGCCGGCAGCTCCTCCCGGATCTGTTCTACCACCTTCTGAAAATAGGACGGCGAACTGCCAAAGCCGGCTGTTCCAAAGAGGAAAATCCGTTTCCCCTCCAGCGTGGGCAGAAATTTCTGGAGGCGGGCCGAGCAGTTCCCACGGTCTGTCCAAAAGCCCAGGCAGACCAACTCCGCCTGGGCTGCGTCTACCTGCCCCACCGGCCCGCAGGGCGCCTCCGGCACCTCCTGCTGCAGCGCGCGGGCCAAAAGAGCCGTGTTGCCTGTGATGCTGTCATATACAATCGCGGTTTTCATCTGAATCCCCCATTCCGCCGCTGCGTGCGGCTTCAATCGAAACGCGCGGATTTCCCCAATGAAACAAAGGATTTCCTCCGGATCATCTGTTTCCGCGCGCGGCGCTTTTATTTATGGTTTCCCATATCAAAGCCAGCATACCATGTTCCCATGCTGCTTTCTTGAATAAAATATGAATTATTTTCCTCTGAACCCCTGAAGAAAATACGAAGATTTTTTTGATTTCCGCAACATTTTCTACGCATTCCTTCTTGACATGACATTTTTTTTGCCTTATAATATAGAAACGTGTGAGCGAACAATGAAAAAGCACGTTGTATCACGGGAGAACAGCCTGCCTTGTTTTGGTTCCGCAATCGCTGCTAGCGCTATGGTAACCGGAAACAGGAGGCTTTTTTTGCGGGTTTCGCCACAACTATTTTCTCTGGAGGTGTCCCTGTCATGCAAAAGGACGTTGTCATTATCGGAGCAGGACCGGCGGGTATCTTTACCGCCTTGGAGATGTTGAAAAAGGGCAGCAAGCAGAGAATCCTCATTGTGGAAAAGGGCGTGTCCGTGGAAAAGCGGCACTGCCCCAAAAGCCAGACGAAACACTGCATGAACTGCAAGCCCTACTGCCATATTACCACCGGCTTTTCCGGCGCCGGCGCCTTCTCCGACGGAAAGCTCTCCCTGAGCTACGAGGTAGGCGGGGATCTCCCCACCCTGATCGGCGCGGAGAAGGCCCAGGAAACCATCGACTACACCGACCAGATCTATCTGGAGTTTGGCGCAGACTCCCATGTGGAGGGGCTGGGCAACACCGAGGAGGTCAAGGAGATCCGCCGCCGCGCGATCCACGCGGGCCTCAAGCTGGTGGACTGCCCCATCCGCCACCTGGGAACGGAGAAGGCGCAGAATCTCTACTATGCCATTGAACAGCACCTGATCCAGTGCGGTGTGGAGCTGATGTTCGGCTATGAGTGCACCAATCTGATCCTGGAGGGGGATGTGTGCCGGGGCGTCTGCGTCACCAACGGCAAGGACAGCCAGGAGATCCTGGCCCGCCACACCATTATCGCCACCGGCCGCCGGGGCGCCGACTGGCTGGAGAGCCTGTGCGCTGAGCACAACATCGCCCACCAGCCCGGCACCGTGGACATCGGCGTCCGCGTGGAGGTGCGCAACGAGGTGATGGAGACCGTCAACCGGGTGCTCTATGAGTCCAAGCTGGTGGGCTATCCCAAGCCCTTTAAGAACAAGGTCCGCACCTTCTGCCAGAACCCGGGCGGCTTTGTCAGCCAGGAGAACTACGACAATGACCTGGCTGTGGTCAACGGCCACAGCTACAAGGAGCTGAAGAGCCACAACACCAATCTGGCGATTCTCTGCAGCCACAATTTCTCCTATCCCTTCAACCAGCCAATCGCCTATGCCCAGAAGGTGGGCGAGCTGACCAATATGCTGGGCGCGGGCCACATTCTGGTCCAGCGGTTCGGCGACATCCTGGACGGCAAGCGGACATGGCCCAAGGAGCTGGCCTTCTCCAACGTGCGCCCCACCCTGCCCGACGCGGTGGCCGGCGACATCACCGCCGCCATGCCCTACCGCTCCATGATCAACATCATCAACTTCATTCAAGCCATGGACCATGTGGTGCCCGGCTTTGCCGCCTATGAGACCCTGCTCTATTCCCCGGAGCTGAAGTTCTACTCCAACCGGGTGAAGATGGACGAGAATTTTGACACCAACGTCAAAGGCCTCCACTGCCTGGGCGACTCCTCCGGCTGGACCCGTGGGCTGATGATGGCGTCGGCCATGGGCGTCCTGATGGGCCGCCGCCTTGCGGAGGAGGAGCTGGCATAAAGGCGCCTTTTCCCTGCTCTCTGCAGATAAAACCGCCGCAGCATAAGCTGCGGCGGTTTTCTGATCGGGCGGCGATATCCCTGCAGCCGCACAAAAAAACCTTCCTCCGGTGAGCGTCCACTCTCCGGAGAAATGCCCTTTATGATATCGGACTGCGATAAAATGCATCGCCTGTAAAAGTTCCGGCTAGACCTGCCGCTTTTCCAGGATCTCCCCTATCCGTTCCCGGTATTCCCGTGTATGTACATCCTCCATCAGGCGGTATCGGGCGGCAAGGACCTCGATGACATACAGCTGGGAGAGCAGTTCATCCACCGACCGGTGGGGAAGCGGCCGCTCCTCCACGCCGCACTGAAGCAGCACATCGGCACACTCCGCCGCAGGCGCATGGAGAAAGCGCGTGACAAGGATCATCCGCGCACCCACCTGCTGCACAATCTCCGCCGCATCCAGCACCTCCCTGGTAGCCCCCGCATAGGAAAAATAGAGCACCGCGTCGCTCTCTGTCAGAGTGGACAGCGCGATGCGCTGCAGGTGAGAATCCGATAAGGTCTGAAACTTAGGGGCCAAAAGAGAAAACTGCATCCACGCCTCATCAGCCACGGCCGCATGGTCCCCCTGCCCCAGCAGCAGCACCTTCTGTGCGCCGGCCAGGATCTCTACCGCCCGGTCCACCGCATGCTCATCCAGCAGGTGGGCCGTCCTGTGCAATGCCTCCTGGCTGCGGTGAAGCACCTTGCGCATCACCTCGGCCGTGCTGTCTCCCACCTTCAGCGGTGCGTCTGCGCCGGAAACCGTCCGCACCGGTGAGGAGACGGTGTCCGCCCGGGCCAGCTCAATTTTGAAATCATTGAAACCTGACAGTTTCAGTTTTCTGCAAAACACGGATACTGTAGAGATGGCCACATTGCACGCTGCACTCAACTCTGTAATGCTGATATATTGGCTCTCCTTTTGATGGGACAGCACATAATCCACGATTTTTTTCTCTGCTGCAGTAAAGGAATCATACTGCAGCAGCATGATATCCACAATGCTCTTGTCCAACAGGGCCACCCCCTATGCTTATCATTTTATTGTCGAAAATTGTCCCTTAGCTATCATAGCGTAAAATGTTTCTTTTTACAAGAGCCCTCAGAAAAATGGATAAATTTTTCAATATACATTTACTTTTATCTATCTCAATTTCAGTGGCACAATCGAATCTGCCGTGCTATAATAGAGTATCCGCCGGAAGGCAGGGGAGCTCCCTCTCCTCCGGCGGCATTCAGGACGGGGCGCCGCCCTTTTCCACAGAGGAGGCTGCAGCATGAAATGGTGGGGACACCTGAAAACCATCACCGCCCACCGGCGGCTGGTACGAAAATACTGTTTCAAGGTGGGGCTCTATCGGCAGGGGATGCTCCATGACCTGTCCAAATATTCGCCTACAGAGTTTCGGGTGGGCGCCAAATACTTTTGCGGCTACCGCAGTCCCAACGAGCTGGAGCGGCTGGAGACCGGTGTGTCTTCTGCCTGGCTCCACCACAAGGGACGCAATAAGCACCACCTGGAATACTGGATCGACTATGAGCCATCTCTTGGGTATCGGATGGGCGGGATGGAGATGCCGGTAAACTATGTGGTGGAGATGTTCTGCGACCGGGTGGCTGCCAGCAGGATCTACCAAAAGGAGAAATATACCGACGCCTCCCCATGGGAGTACTATGCCGCCTCCATCGATCACTACATCATACACCCAAAAACCAAGGAGCTGCTGGAGCGGCTGCTGCTGATGCTGCGGGATCAGGGAGAGGAGGCCGCCTTCTCCTACATCCGGCGGGAAGTGTTGAAAAAATGAGGCGAGCCGCGGCGCAGGGCAAGGCGGATGGACCGACCGCAGCATCCCTTACAGACCAAAAATGAGGCCCGGCGCGTTTGCGCCGGGCCTTCTCTGTCTGTTTTGCCGGAAGGGCTGTCCTGAATGGATCAATCCCAATCCGCATCCCACTGCAGGATATCGCCGGTGTAGGCATCGATCTCAAAATCATACTCCGCCCACCCGCTGCGGAACTCCACATCGTAAATCACCCAGCCATCGTCGCGGTCAAGGTGGCATTTCACGAAGGTTGCGCTGCTGGCAGAGACGCCGGCCTTGTTGAGGGCGATCTCCTTGGCCTTGGCCTCGCCGATATAGCTGCCGCTCTGGTCCTGGCTGGGGGTGTAGCCCTCGGCATCGTAATCATAGCTGCGGATGTCGCCGGTGTAAGCGTCGATCTCATAGTCATACTCCCGGTTTCCGGCGTAAAATTCCACATCGTAGACCAGGCGGCCGTCGTCATAGTCCCGCTGCACACGGAGGAAAGCGGTGTCAGACTCGGAGATGCCGGCGTGGTTCAGGGCAATGGATTTTGCTTTGGTCTCGCCGATATCAGTTCCGCTCTGGCCCTGGCTGGGGATGGTGTAGCCCTCCACATCCCGGTCATAGCTGCGGATGTCGCCGGTCAGCGCGTCGATGTCATAGTCATACTCTGTGCTGCCGCTCCAGAACTCCACCTCATACTCCATGCGGCCGTCGTCCCGGCCCAGCTCTACACGGATGAAGGTTGCGCTGCTGGCGGACACACCGGCATGGTCCAGGGCGATCTCCTTGGCCTTGGCCTCGCCGATATAGCTGCCGGTATTCCCGGAGTTATTCCCTGTGCTGGTGGAACTGCCGGTGGTGAGGCGCACGGTGCTGCTGGCACTGTCCCAAGCCACATCCAGCCCCAGTGCCTCGGCAATCGCGCGCACAGGCAGGTAGGTGGTTCCGTCAATGATGAAGGGCTCCACTGTGGCGCCGGTGCTGTCCCGCAGGGCCAGCGTGCTGCCATCCAGCGTTACCTTGATATTGTTGAAGTACAGGCTGTCATTGCGCGAGCCGGAGTAGGCCAGCACCGGCACCATCATGCAGGAGAGCACCAAGGTCAGCACGGCGCCCAGCAGCATATCCTTCCAGCGTCTTGTTCCCTTTTTCATGTCTTGTTCCTCCTTGAATTTCTAAAAAGTAAAGTCGGTGTTGAGACTGTCTCACGCGTTACATCTGCATAATGCGCCGGCAGGCGGTTTTATTGCATCAGGGCTGAAAATTTTTCTAATTTTTTTGGCTATGCAAAAGCATAACAAAAAACGGCCATGCGCCGCTTTCAGCGGCACAGTCATACAACCAAAGCGCGGGCCGGGACGGCCCGCATGCGCGAAACTTCATGCGCCGCGTCCTTCTGCCTGTTATCGTGGTACGCCTCATGGCGCATGAAGTTTCAGATGGGAAAAAAATCAGCGCAGCCAGCTGGCTGCGCCGTGTTTTGGGGAGATATGCCGCCTGTGCCGCGCCGGGCTAGCCCACAGGGTAAAATACCGTGGTAGTCAGCTTACGCCGGGCCGGGTCCTTCATGCCGAATACATAGAACTCCATGGGGCTGCCCACAATCTCCAGGTCATGCTGGTCCGCATAGTCCTGCAGCACGTCGTAGGCCCCCTCCACCTGGCTGTAATCCCCATGATGCACAGTGGAGATGGCCTTGGGCACCTCTACCCAGACCACATCCTCCCCCAAAACGCCATTGAGCACCGGGAGGAACACCTGACAGAGGATGTTCTCATGGCGGAACACAATATCTGTAAACCTGGCGAAGGGGGACCGCTCCCGGTCCACCGCCAGATGCCGCTCCAGCGCCATGTCAAAAAGATCCATAAAGGAGGAAAAGATCTGCTCCGGCCCCTTGGCCACCAGCTTGTAGCGGAGATATTTCCCGCCGGGCAGGCTGTTCTCCACCACCCGATACCCCCGCTCCTTCTGCTCCAGCTGACGCAGCATGGCAATGGCTGTGCGGATGGCCCGTTTCCGCCGCTGAAGGGCGGCGATCTGCTCCTCCAGCCTGTCCTCCTCCCCGATCTCCTTCAGCTCCCGCACATGCATGCCGGCCTCCCGCATCACCAGCAGCTGCCACAAAAATAAAATGGCCTGTTGGTCATAATATCGGTAGCCGGTTCGTCCATCCACATGGGTGGGCGTCAGGATCCCCTGTTCCTCGTAGTAGCGCAGCGTCTTCGGGTGGATCCCCATGAGGCCCGCCACCTCTGAAATGCGATATAGCTTTCCCATACCAATCTCCTCTCCCACCTTCCAGCTTACTGGAATATACAAAACTAGTGTAGCACGCATCCCTTTCTACCGCAAGCAGTTCCTGCACAACTTGCAAAATTTTCCATGCTGTCCAATCCGCCGCTCACCGCGATCTGCCTGTTGACATTTCCCCTCACATCTCGTATAATCTTGTTTAGTATATTAGGTTAGGTGGTTTTTGATATGGGGTACAAAATTTTATGCGACAGCTGCACGGATTTTACGGCCGAGATGGCGGCGGACCATCATTTTGTCCGGATCCCTCTGATGATCCATGTGGGGGAGCAGACCTTTATTGATGATGGCAGCTTAGAGCAGCCTGCGCTGCTGCAGGCCATGAGGGCCTGCCGAACTTCTCCCAAGACAGCCTGCCCCTCTCCGGCGCAGTATATGTCCCATTTTGAGTCCGAGGAGGATATTTACATCGTCACCCTCTCCCAGCGGCTGTCTGCCTCCTGCGATGCGGCGCTGCAGGCGGTGAAACTGTATGAGGAGGAGGGCGGGACACATCATGTCCACGTTTTTAACTCCCGCTCTGCCTCCGCCGGTCAGGTGCAGATCGCTATGAAAATACAGGAGCTGGCGCAGGCGGGTCTCCCCTTTGATGAGGTCGTATCCCAGGGGGAAGCCTATATCCAGGATATGGACACTATGTTCGTGCTGGAAAACCTGGATAACCTGCGGAAAAACGGGCGGCTGAGCCTGGTCCAGTCTCTGGTGACAGGGAGCCTGCGCATCAAGCTTTTGATGGGGGCCACGCCGGAGGGTGAAATCATCAAGCTGGGGCAGGGACTGTCGGAGACCCAGGCTCTGCGGAAAATGATCACCCGGGCGGCTGGCCGGGTGGCGCAGGCCGGCCGCCGGCTGGTGATTTCCCACTGCAACTGCCGTGAGCGGGCGCTCTTTGTGAAACAGCTCGCTGAGAGCACTGGCCGGTTTGGGGAGATCCTCATTACCGCCACCGGCGGCATCTCCACCGTCTACGCCTATGACGGCGGCATCGTCATCGCCTACTGAGCAGGGAGCTGTCCTCCCTGCGGGTTTCCAAAAGCAAATCAGAGTGCAAGGAGGGCCGCGGCAGATTGCCGCGGCCCTCCTTGGTTGTCAAACAAGTCTGTTAGACTTTTTTTGACAACCTGAAAAATGCCGTTACTTTCCCACGGCAGAGCGTGGGAAAGTCCTTGTTTCACAAGCCGCACGACTTGCGCTGCAAGGCGTTGCGGGGCATTTGATCCCATTCGAGGCGGGCTTTGCCCCCTCGAACTCCCCCCGTAACTTGTGGATGTTCTTCTTTGGGAACGTTTTTGACACGCTGAGAGGTCTGCGGCTCCCCAGTTATCACAGGCACTTTTATTTCCGCCCCAGCTTTTCCCGCAGATCCTCCAGCGCCTCGCCCACACCCTCCTCAAAGGTGGGGTGGGGCCGCATCACCCGGAGCAGCTGGTCCGCCGTCATGCCGTTGGCCACGGCGGCGGTGAGCTGGGAGATCATATCCGTGGCCCGCTCGCACATCAGCTGCGCCCCCAGGATAACGCCGCTTTCGCTGTCCGCCACGATTTTGATAAAGCCCCTCTGCCCGTTGACGATCACCGTCCTGCCGTTGGAAAACATCACATATTTTCCCACCTTCACCGGCTGGCCGGCAGCCTTGGCCTCGTCGGCGGTAATGCCCACGGCGGCGATCTCCGGGCTGGTGTAGACACAGGAGGGGATCGCTGCCAAATCTGTCAAAGGCGTCTCCCCCGCCAGCCGCTCCGCTACAGCCGTCCCCTGGGCGGCGGCCACATGGGCCAGCTGCACCCGGGCGGTGACATCCCCCGCCGCATAGATCCCCGGGATGCTGGTCCGGCCCAGCTCATCGGTGACGATCCGGCCCCGCTCCATCTCCAGAGCAACTTCTTCGCCCAAAAGGCCCTCTGTGTTGGGCCGCCTGCCGATGGCGCAGAGGACCGTATCCCCCACGGCCTCCCCGGGGTTCTCCTTACAGGTGTAGCGGACGACGAGCTGCCCGTCCTCCCCCCGCTCCACGGCGCTGACCATGGCGCCGGTGACAATCGTCACGCCCCGTTTTTTCAAAATCATGGTGAGGTTCTGGCAGATCTCCCGGTCCATGTTGGGAAGGATGCGGTCCATGGCCTCCAGCACAGTCACCTGTACGCCCAGGGCGCAGAAGAAGGAGGCGAACTCCATGCCGATCACCCCGCCGCCGATGATGACCAGGGACTTTGGCAAGGTCCCCTGCCCCTCCAAAAGCTCGTCGGAGGTCACCGCCAGCTCCAGCCCCGGGATGGGGGGCCGGGCGGGCACAGACCCGGTGGCAATGAGGATGCTGTCCGCTGTGTAGGCTGCATCCCCTACGGCCACCCTGCCGGGGCCAAGAATGGTGCCGGTCCCCCGGAGGAGGTCTACCTTCTTCTGCCGGAACAGCCCCTCAATGCCGCCCCGCAGCTGCTCCACCACCTCCGCCTTCCGGCGGTACAGGGCTGCCAGGTCCACCCGGACCGGACCGGCCTCCACGCCGAAGGGCTCGCCCTCCCGGGCGGCCTGGGCGGTCTCCGCCGCGTGCAGCAGCGTCTTGGTGGGGATGCACCCCCGGTTGAGGCAGGTGCCGCCTACGTCCCGGTTTTCCACAACGGCCGTCTTCATCCCCAGCCTTGCCGCCCGCAGGGCCGCCGTGTAGCCGCCGGGGCCGGCGCCAATGACAATCAGTTGATAATCGCTCATAGCAATCCCCCATTTTGCCGCCAGGGCGGCATCTATTCCACAAAATTTAACGTTTCCCGGCGGATGAAACAGTTCCCCCGCCGCCGGTTTCCAGCCGGGAACGCCCCGTTTCCTGATGAAACGCCGCCCCGTCCGGCAATGACCGGGCGGGGCGGCGTACCGTCAAAACTGCTCCTGCAGCAGCGCGGACACGTCCTCCCGCACCGCCCTGTCGCAGGGGACGGATTCCACCGCCTGCCGCAGGGCCGCCAGAGTGAAGGGCCGGCCGGTGAGGGCCGCCTCCATGGGCGCGGCGAAGGACCAGTCCATGGCGTCGGTATACACCGCCGCCGCTGTCACAGCCCCCTTGTCCGCTGTAAGGCCCACCGTCACCTCCCCCCAGGAAAACCGGCGGGAAAACTGGACGGTAAAGGCCATCTTCCGGCCCCAGAGCCAGCTCCAGCTGCCGTTTTTCTCCGTGAGGGCCGCCAGGCGCGCCCGGTCCACCTGCTCCATGGGGTAGGGCTTGACCCGGCCGCCGTAGACCCTCTGGAAGGCATCGGCCATCTGCCGCCCCATCTCCTCCACCGTCAGCGCCGGGCAGAGCTCCTTCAGATTCACCACCCGGGAGCGGACAGAGGCCACCCCCTTGCTGCTGAGCTTTGCCTGGGAGGGGCGGAGATACCGGCCCATCCGCTCCAGGTCCACGTCCACCAGCAGCGTCCCGTGGTGATAGCTGCGGCCCTCATGGGAATAAAAGGCGTTGCCGGAGAATTTCCGTCCGTCGGCGAGCACGTCGTTGCGGCCGGACCGCTCCGCCGGAATGCCCAGGGCGCGGCAGGCCTCAATAATAACACCCAGTTGTTTTTCTACGCAATAATCCTCTTTGTTTACCAAAAAGGTGAAATTCAGGTTCCCCAGATCGTGGAACACCGCGCCGCCGCCGGAGAGACGGCGGGCCAGGCGGCCTCCCTCCTCCTCCAGCAGCTGCGTGCGGCACTCGGCCCAGGGGTTCTGGTTGCGGCCGATGACCACGGTGTGCTGGTTCTGCCAGAGGTAGAGGATGCACGACCCCGGCGCCACGCTCTCCAAAAGGATCTGCTCCAGGGCCAGGTTCTCGTGGGGATTGGTCCCCTCCCCCCGGCAGAGCCAAAGCCTTGTCACCATCTACTGCTCCCGCTCATAGCGCAGCACCGGGTTCCGGGCGGCCCCCACCTCGTCCAGCCGCCCCACCGGGGTGGTCCTGGGCGCGTCGTGGAGGGCCTGGGGATCGGTGTGGGCCAGCTCCCACAGCGCCAGGAACACGTCGCAGGCCTCGTCGATGCTCTCCCGGCTCTCCGTCTCCGTGGGCTCAGCCATGAGGGCCTCGTGGACGATGAGGGGGAAGTACATGGTGGGGGGATGGATGCCGTGGTCCAAAAGGCCCTTGGCGATGTCCATGGCGGAGACGCCGGTCTCCTCCTTCAGCCTGGAGAGATCCATCACAAATTCGTGCATGCACTGCTCTCCGCAGGCCATCTCATACTTCTCCCGCAGGCGGTGCATCATGTAGTTGGCGTTGAGCACCGCGTTCTCCGCCGCCTCCGGAACGCCCTCCTTCCCCAGGGTCAGGAGATAGGTCAGGGCCTTCACCACCACGGCGAAGTTGCCATAGAAGTCCTTCACCCGGCCGATGGAGTGCTCCGGCATGACGAAGTAATAGCCGTCCTCCCCTTTTTCCACCACCGGTCCGGGCAGGAAGGGCCTGAGGAAGTCCTTGCAGCCCACGGCCCCGGCGCCGGGGCCGCCGCCCCCGTGGGGCGTGGAGAAGGTCTTGTGGAGG
>CAJFPI010000067.1 GCA_904398675.1 uncultured Oscillospiraceae bacterium | reverse complement strand
GGCGCCGGCCTCGGACTGCATCTCGACAACCTTCACCTGGGTGCCGAAGATGTTTTTCAGACCGTTGGCGGACCACTGGTCAACCAGGTCGGCCATGGGGCTGGACGGGGTGATCGGGTAGATCGCCGCCACCTCGGAAAACGCATAGGAGACATGCGCCGCCGCGGTATTGCCGTCCATGGACTTGAACTTTCTTGCCATAGAAATACATCCTCCTGTCATATTGATACTGCCTTGTTCTCCCGTAAAACGCAAATTACAAAGCCGGTATTCATACAGATCATACTATAGCACAAACCGCCGATTCTGTAAATATCCAACCCCCTTTTTTTGCGGTTTTCCGAAAATCTTACGATTGGCACAAAGCCCTCCCTGGTTTTTTGTCGCTTTTTGCAAATTTCTCTTCCCGCAGGCCGCCGTTTATGCTAAAATGGGCTGGTAAAAATTCCATTTTTGCGCCCCATTGCCCCTGCATGCCGCGTTTCGGGCGGCTGGGCGGGGGTACGGGCGAGAAAAGGAGCGCGCTATGGTAGTAACGGTTCGTTCTCTGGGGCTGCAGGGGATCAGCGGCTATGCCGTCGCCGTGGAGTGTGCCCTCAGCGGCGGTCTCCCCGCCTTTGACGTGGTGGGCCTGCCCGACGCGGCGGTGAAGGAGGCCCGGGAGCGGGTCCGCTCCGCCGTCAAATCCTGCGGCGCCAAATTCCCCGTCTCCCGCATCACAGTGAACCTGGCCCCCGCCGCCCTGCGCAAGGAGGGGACGCTCTATGACCTGCCCATCCTGCTGGGCATTCTGGCCGCCCAGGGGGACATCGAGGCGCCGGGGGAGAGCGCCGCGTTTTTGGGCGAGCTGAGCCTCACCGGGGCGCTGCGGCCGGTCAGCGGCATTCTCCCCATGGCTATGGCGGCGGTGCGGCTGGGCATCCGGGAGCTGTATGTCCCGGCGGAAAACGCCG
Organism: uncultured Oscillospiraceae bacterium; assembly: GCA_904398675.1. Taxonomy (GTDB): domain Bacteria; phylum Bacillota; class Clostridia; order Oscillospirales; family Oscillospiraceae; genus CAJFPI01. The sequence goes on along the minus strand of CAJFPI010000067.1, from coordinate 2,667 downwards.
CCGAGGCCACCCTGGCTCAGGGGCTCACGGTGTACCCCGTCCCCGACGTTTCCGGCCTTCTCGCCCATCTGCGGGGAGAGCGCCGTCTCGCCCCCGCCCCGCTCTGGACGCCGGAGGCGGCAGGCGAGCCCATGCCGGACTTTGCGGACGTGATGGGGCAGGAAAATGTCAAGCGGGCCATGGAGATTGCCGCCGCCGGAGGCCACAACCTGCTGCTCATCGGCCCGCCGGGGGCGGGCAAATCCATGCTGGCACGGCGGCTGCCCTCCATTCTGCCGGATATGACGCGGCAGGAGGCCCTGGAGGCCACGGAGATCTGGTCTGTGGCGGGGCTGACGGACCCGGCCCATCCCCTGCTCACCCGCCGCCCCTTCCGCAGCCCCCACCACACCCTCTCCGCCGTGGCCATGGCCGGCGGGGGCAGCATCCCCAAGCCCGGGGAGATCTCCCTGGCCCACAACGGGGTGCTGTTTCTTGACGAGCTGCCGGAGTTTCACAAGGACGTGCTGGAGGTGCTGCGCCAGCCCATCGAGGACGGGGAGATCACCATTACCCGCGCCGCCGGCACGGTGCGCCTGCCCAGCCGGTTTATGCTGGTGTGCGCCATGAACCCCTGCCGCTGCGGCTGGTACGGACACCCCTCGGGCCGCTGCCGGTGCACGGAGCAGCAGGTGGAGCGGTATGTGCAGCGGATCTCCGGACCGGTGCTGGACCGGATCGACCTCCATGTGGAGGTGCCGCCGGTGGAGTTTGCCTCCATGCGCCGGCGGGAGACGCCGGAATCCTCTGCCGAGATTAAAAAGCGCGTGGACGCAGCCCGGGCCATCCAGTCCCGCCGCCTGGAGGGGACGGGCGCCGTCTGCAACGCCCAGATGCCTCCGGAGCTCATCGGCCGTCTCTGCGCCCTGGACAGCGCAGGGGAATCGGTTCTCCACAGCGCCTTCCGCCGCCTGGGTCTCACCGCCCGCAGCCATGACCGGGTCCTCCGGGTGGCCCGGACCATCGCGGACCTGGAGGGGGAGGAGCAGATCTCCGCCGCCCACATCGCCGAGGCAGTGCAGTACCGCAACACGGAGCTGCTCCACGCATGAAACGCGCCCCCTGGAGGGCCTACCCTCCGGGGGGTAACTTTTTGCCCGTGCAAAAAGTCACCAAAAACCCGTTGAGGGGCTCCGCCCCTCAAGACCTCGTTTTTTGGGAACAGGGTCATGGAGAGCACTCTTTTGCCCCCGCCGCCGGGAGCAGGTACACCTACCCAGCTCCAGCATATCCCCACTTCGCCTGCCGGCCTGTAAAACAGATGGCCCCCAGACCTGCAGGCGGCAGTGTCTACCCCACCCTGCAGAGCATGGTGCGGCGCATCAGCGCTGAGCGTCAGCGGGGAGCGCGGAAAGAGGAGCAGACAGACACGTCTACCGGCGAAAGATGATTGGTCTGGTGGAAAAGGGACGGACTTTCCCTACTGGTAAAAGCGCCCTTGAAACGGGGCCCCCGCCGGAGCCCAGCGCAGCGGGTCCGATGGGGAGAGGAGGCGCAGCGCAGCGAGGGAGCTCTGCCGCAGGCGGCGGAGCGACGGATGCGCAGCTTGTGCCGACGAGGACCGGCCACGGCCCGTTTATCTCCGGGCCAAGCGCCGCCGCACGGCGGCGGTTGCCCTCCGATACACGCCTGCGGGCGTAGTCTTTTTTCAAAAAAAGAATGGGGGGCGGAAAACGATCTTATAAGGACTAAAGGGGGCGGAATTATCCCCCTTCCGGGGGAAAATTACCCCTCCCCCACCAGCACCACCTCCTCCCGGCTGCGGTAGCGGCTCACCGCCTCCGCCTGCCGGGAGAGCAGCGCGCCGTCGCTCCGGCGGCGCACCCGCCAGGTCTGTACCACGGCCCCAGGCTGCCCTGCCTGAACCACCTGCCGCTCTCCGGGACTAAGGTCTGCCGTCTCAACGGTGCGGGTCTCATAGGGGATCTCCTCCAGCACCTCCGTCTCAATCTCCACCGCAGTTTCCCCCGTCCGGGTCCCCACCAGCTGCACCGTCAGCTCCCCTTCCGAGACCCACGCCTGGATCTGCAGGGGGTAGCCGGTGTTATTTTCAAAGCGGAAGGCCGGACCGCCCCAGCTGACGGCGGCGTCCAGCCCCGGCGGCAGGTAGTCCACGGCGTAGGTGTGGGCGCTGCGGCTGACAATATATAAATCGGCATAGAGCGCTGCGGCATAGAGGGTGCCGGCAGTCTGGCAGACGCCGCCGCCCACTGTTTCCACAAGCTCCCCCTCCAGATAGGAGGGGGCCGGGCCGTAGCCCGCCTCCTCCGTCCGCTCCCCCGCCACCGCGTCAAAGTCAAAAACCTCTCCGCTCTGGAGCACTGTCCCGTTGACGGCCTGGGCGGAGAGGGCCACATTTCCCTGCCGCACCGCCGAGCCGTCCACCTGGGTGGAATAGGTGCTCAGCACATCCCGAAAGAGGCACTCCCCCAGCGCCGCCGCGTCCACCTCCGGCTGCAGGAGCTCCACCTGGAGCTGTACGCCGCCCCCAAGCGGCGCCTGCTCCAAGGACTCAGCCAGGGCGGATACGTCCAGGGAGATGCCGATATGTCCCTCCATGATCTGCCCGCTCTCCTCGTCATACCATGCGTTCTGCGCCTGGAGGGGCACCGCCGTCTCCAGCACGGC
>CAJFPI010000066.1 GCA_904398675.1 uncultured Oscillospiraceae bacterium | reverse complement strand
GAAGAGCCCCCGGCCGGCTGGCCGGGGGCTCCTGATGGCTTGTTACTCCGCTTCGGCCAGGGCTTTGGCCTCGGCAATGGCCTTCTCCTGGGCTGCGGGCGGGCACTCCTCGTAGCGGACAAAGTGGAAGGTGAAGGAGCCCCGGGACTGGCTCATGCTCCGCAGGTCGATGGCGTAGGTCATCATCTCCGCCATGGGGACCTCCGCCTCCACCACCTGGTCGCCGTCGCCGGTGGGGGTCATGCCCATGACCCGGCCCCGGCGCTTGTTCAGGTCGCCGATGATATCGCCCATGTAGGTGTCGGGGATGCGGACCCGCAGCTCGCCGATGGGCTCCAGCAGCACGGGGGAGGCCTCCGGCAGGGCGGCCTTGTAGGCCAGCTGGGCGGCGGTCTTGAAGGCGATTTCCGAGGAGTCCACCGGGTGGTAGGAGCCGTCCACCAGGGTGGCCTTCAGATACACCACCGGATAGCCTGCCAGTACGCCGTGCTGGCAGGCCTCCCGCAGGCCCTTTTCCACGGCGGGGAAGAAGTTCTTGGGCACGCTGCCGCCGAACACCTCCTCGGCGAAGATCATATCCTCGCTCTCATCCTGGGGCTCAAAAACGATATGGACGTCGCCAAACTGGCCGCTGCCGCCGGTCTGTTTCTTATGGCGGCCCTGCTTGCGGACCTGCTTGCGGATCTTCTCACGATAGGCCACGCGGGGCGTATCCAGCTCGGCCTCCACGCCAAACCGGCTCTTCAGCTTGCTGACCAGCACATCGATCTGGATGTCGCCGGCGCCGGAGATCACCGTCTGGTGGGTCTCGCCGTTGTTCACCACAGTAAAGGTGGGATCCTCTTCGTTGAGGCGGTTGAGACCGGTGCCCACCTTCTCCTCCTGGCCCCGGGTCTTGGGGGCAATGGCGCGGGAGTAGCAGGGCTCGGCAAACTGCACAGCCTGGAGCTTGACGATTTTCTTGGGATCACACAGGGTGTCGCCGGTGCGGACATAGTCCATCTTGGCGATGGCGCCGATGTCGCCGCAGGCGATCTCCTTGACCTCCTCGTTTTTCTTGCCGCGGATGGTGTACAGGCGGCCCAGCTTTTCCGTCTTGCCGGTGGTGGTGTTATAGAGGGACATGTCGCCGGTAATCTTGCCGGAGACGACCTTCACCAGGGAATACTTCCCGTACTGGTCGGAGATGGTCTTAAAGACAATGGCTGCGGTGGCGCCGCTGGGATCATGGGCAACCTCCACGGCCTCGCCCTTCTCGTCCTCAGCCTCCTCCGGGGGCATCTCCAGGGGAGAGGGAGCCAGCTCCACAATGGTCTGGAGCAGCATCTCAGTGCCCAGGCAGTTGAAAGCGCTGCCGCACAGGACAGGAGCCACAGAGCCATCCCGCAGGCCGATCTTCAGGCCGTTGCGGATCTCCTCCTTGGTGAAGGGCTCGCCGGAGAAGTACTTCTCCATATATTCCTCGCTGGTCTCAGCCACAGCCTCCATCAGCTGGCCGTAGAACTCCTCCACCACATCCATTTTCCCGTCAGGAATGGGGATCTCCTCGCTCTTGGCCTTCTTGTCGCCGCTGACCTTGTAGGCTTTTTTATTGAGCACATCGATAATGCCGATGGTGCGCTTGTTCTCGTCCCAGATGGGGACAACGACCGGCGCCAGGGAGTTGCCGAACTTTCCGCGCAGCGCCTCCAGGGTGGTGGTAAAGTTGGCGTTTTCCTCGTCTTCCTTGGAAATGTAGATCATGCAGGGCTTTTTCTGCTGCTTAAGATACTTCCAGCAGCGCTCCGCGCCAACGCTCAGCCCGTCCTTGGACGCGCAGACCAGCACGCCCAGCTCCGCAGCCCGCAGGGCCGACTGCATCTCCCCGGCAAAGTCGAAGTTGCCCGGGGTGTCCAGAACGTTGATCTTCACGCCCTGATAGGTGACAGGCGCCATGGCCATGGAAATGGAGATCTGACGCTTGATTTCCTCCGCGTCATAGTCGCATACGGTGTTGCCGTCGCTGGTTTTGCCCATGCGGTCGGTCACACCGGTCAAAAACAGCATACTCTCCACCAGAGAGGTTTTTCCCGTGCCGCCGTGGCCTAAAAGGCAGATATTGCGAATATCCATGTGTGGTCTCCTTCCGTTTATAGCATTCCCTCTCGGGATTTAGCCCAACATGTAAATTATATACTATTTTTGGCTGATGCACAACAGTATTTTTTTGCAATTTCCCTATTTTTCCGGTTTTGTGCACAATGACAAAAATACCTGCGGAAACCTTGACTCAGCCAAGGCCCGCAGGCATTTTCTTTTTGCATTTTGACGGAAATCCTACAGCTTATCCGCGTTCCACGCCAGCACCAGAACCGGCACGGTCCACAGCAGGAGGAAGAGGAGCAGCTGCAGGGGATGCAGCGAGGAAAAGCGGTTCATAAAGATGAGGTAGTAGGCCAGGAGCGTGCCGCAGATGCTGCCGAACAGGGCGATGGCCCCGCCCCAGCGGACCGAGCGGCACAGCCGCTTGCTCCCTGCCACCGCCTCCATGTAGGGGGCCAGCCCCTCCCGGTAGAGCAGGGCGTTGGGCCGGACAGCGGATTCCTGGCGCAGCTGGGAGAGGTTCAGACGCTCGTTGAGGTCCAGAAACAGCCCGCCGCCGTCGCTTCCAAAGGCGGCTTTCAGGGATTTGGACGTGATGTTGGGGTCCTTGGTGGTGAACAGCGGGGTCAGGCCGTTGCGGCGCATGGCATGCAGCGCCCAGCCCACACCGTCCTGGGGCTCATAGCGCAGCGCGAAAATGGCCACCAGCTCCCCGTCAACGGAGAGATACAACGCATCTTTGCGCTCCAGGCTCTTGGGCAGCCGGACCGACATTTTCCGCAGCAGCACGGCCGTCCCCAAAATGGCCGTCTCCCCCTTGATGGAGGCGGAGATCCCCCCCTCCTCGTGGACGTGGAAATGCTCCAGGCGGACGGGATGCGCCCGCGCATTCTGCATATAGCCGGTGAGCAGCGGCGTCCAGCCGCAGTCGAAGGCGGCGGCGAGGCTCCCGGCGTAGGCGGCCACCTTTATCTGATCCTCGCTGATGATTTTCACTCCCGCCAGGCGGATGCTGCCAGGCGGATACAGGTCCTGGTCACAGATCAAAAGCTCCTTGCTGTAGCTCAGCTGCCGGGCACCGTAAAACCCGGCCATGGCGCTGCCGGACTTTCCCATCCGCTTTGCCAGACGGTAGTAGGGCAGACTATAGGCGAAGGGGAGGGAAAGGGCGGTACCGGCGCTTAAAATGGTAGACCAGCACCAGAGGAACTGCCCGCCGGCCCCCCGTCCCACCGAGGACAGCAGCGCAAAGACCAGGGAGCCCAGCAGCACCACCGGCAGCAGCAGCCGCTGCCACTGGGTGGCGCTGTCCTCCTTCATGGCCCGGTTGTAGAAGGTTTCCGCCTTCCCCCGCTCTTTGACGGCGCCGTGCTCCGTCAGATCCACCATATAGGCCGGCTGTCCCAGCGCCACCAGGCGGAACCCCTCCCGCAGCGCGCCGCAGCGCCAGCATTCTCCCCACAGGGCCAGCGCCATGCCGAGAGCCGCGATCCCAGCCATAGACGGCAGATCGCCCCGCCCGGAAATGGGCAGCAGCGTATCCAGCAGTGCCGCCACGGCGCCGATGGCGATAAGGGTAAAGCAGTTGACCTGACGGCGGGCGAAACCTGCCACAAATACAGGGGCGCCGATGACACACAGGACTGCCAGCAGCGCCGCCCCTGCATAGGGAAGGTACGGGACAAAGGGAAGATCAGGCTGGAAATACTGAGTGATGTAGGGAACCCAGCAGAGCGCCGCCAGCACTGTGGCGGCAATGGCCCGCTTGCGCAGGCGGAGGAAGAGCCGCTTTTGCCGTACAGTGGCCTCCGCCAGGGAGGGCTCAGGCTCGGAGAAGTCCTCCGCGTCCACAGCCCTGTCGCTGTTGGAGCGGTGGATCTTCTCCTGCTGCCGCTGTGTCTTGTGGCGCTGCTGCTCAAACCGGCGCTGGTCGCCCTTTCGCTCGTCCAGCACCGCGTCCACCGTGTCGGCTACCACCTGCGCGACGGATACGGCGGCCTGCCCATCCGCCGCCTCCGCCCGCTGGCTGCGCTGCGGCGGCCGGTCCGGTGCAGCTTTTTTCCTGCGGATCGGTCTGGCCCGCTCCCGAGGCGCGGCGACGGGAACGGGAGCCTCCTCCGGAGCAGGCGGCGCAGCCTCCTCGAAGAAATGAGGCTCCTCTGACGCCTGAATGGGCTCCTCCGCCTCCGGGACAGAGAGCTCCACCGGGGCAGCAGCCTCCGGCTCCTCCTTTAAAGGCGGGAAAAGATCCTCCCAGCCGCTGAAGAGGGAATCCGGCAGCGGCTCCGCCTGGGGGGCGGGCCGGGGGGCCGGGGACTCCTCCGGCTCGGACGGCCCCGGCGGGGCAGGCTCGTCCCGCCGGGCCGCAGGAGGATCATCCTCGTCGGTCAAGATGGCAAAGTGGGCGGTGATGCCGTCCACTTCAAAGCTGTCATAATTTTGCAGATTTTTGTCTTTCTGGTCCATGCTCGCTCCTTCTTACTGCATGCCAAGCCGCTGGCGCACCGCCTCGTAGAGCAGGATCGCCGCCGCAGCGGAGGCGTTCAGGGAAGAGATCCGGCCCCGCATGGGGATCCGCAGGAGGAAATCGCACCGCTCCCGGGCCAGGCGGGTCATACCGTCCCCCTCGCTGCCGATGACAATGGCGGCGGGTCCCTTCAGGTCTGCATCATAGAGGGAAACGCTCCCCTCAGCGGCAGTGCCGAAGATCCAGACCCCCTCCTTCTTCAGCTGCTGGAGAAGGGCGGGGATGTTGGCCACCCGGGCCACCGGCAGATAGCTCACCGCCCCGGCGCTGGTTTTTGCCACCGTGGCGGTGAGACCGGCGCTGCGCCGCTTGGGGATGATGACGCCATGGGCGCCGGCGCACTCTGCAGTGCGGATGACGGCGCCTAAATTGTGAGGATCGGAGATCTCGTCGCACACCACCAGAAGGGGCGGCTCCCCCCGCCGGCGGGCCGCCTCCAGCAGCTCCTCCACCGGCACATAGGCCCTGGCCGCAGCCACGGCGATCACGCCCTGGTGGCTGTGGGTAACGCTCATGGCGTCCAGCTTGCGCCGTTCACACTCCACCACCACGGCGCCCGCCTTTCTGGCCTCGGCGGCCAGGGCGGACAGGACGCGGTCCGTCTCCCCCTTGGCGATATAGAGCTTGTCCACGGCGGTGCCGGCGCGCAGCGCCTCCCGCACGGCATTCCGCCCCTCAATCAGGCCCTCGTCGTCCCGGGCGTCCTCATATGGATGTTCACGCATGCTGCCAGGCTCCTTCCGCCAGAGGGCCCCGGACTGCTGCCGCCTGTCCGGACCTCGTTTCTCTTTTTTAAACGCCACCAGTATAACATAGAAAGCGGCTGATAGAAAGGGGATTCACAGAAATTTCACAGAAAATCTGCAACCAGTTCTTGTTACTTTCCTTACTTTGTGATACCATAGATAAGGAATTTACCGACGGCGCGGACACTGCGGCGCCGCGTGTTGATAAAGGAGCGGACGATGGACAACAACCAGAATAAGAACAACAAGGACAATAGAAACCGGCGGAATCTCAACACCCTGCTCACCCTTGTGGGATGGGCGCTGCTGCTGACGGTGGCCCTGCAGTACCTGAACCTCTACCTGGGCAGCCCCCGCAGCTCCACCACCACCCACGAGATCGACTACAGCGACGTGGACGACCTGGTGCGGGGCGGCCATGTGGAGCGGGTGGAGCTTGAAAACGGGCTGCTTACCATTTATCCGGTGGAGGGGTATGCGTATACTGACGACGAGGGCAACACCTATACGGACAATTACACCCTCTTTACCGTCAACATCGGGGATCCGGGGCTCTACGACCTGCTGAATGAATACAATGTGGATTATAACGCCCCCTATGTGCCGGAGACGCCGGTGATTTTGGAGCTGCTGGTGGGCTATGTGCTGCCGGTGGTCATCATGGTGGTGGCCTTCAGCCTGCTCTTCCGCTTTATGGCCAAGAAGGGCGGCGGCATCGGCGGCATCGGCAGCGTGGGCAAGTCCAACGCCAAGGTCTATATGGAAAAGCAGACCGGCGTCACCTTTGCGGATGTAGCCGGGCAGGACGAGGCCAAGGAGAGCCTGGAGGAGATCATCGACTTCCTCCACAACCCCGCCAAATACACCGCCATCGGCGCTAAGCTGCCCCGGGGCGCCCTGCTGGTGGGCTCTCCCGGCACCGGCAAGACCCTGCTGGCCAAGGCCGTGGCCGGGGAGGCCAACGTCCCCTTCTTCTCCATCTCCGGCTCGGGGTTTGTGGAGATGTTCGTGGGCGTGGGCGCCAGCCGTGTCCGGGATCTGTTCCAGGAGGCGGCCAAGGTAGCCCCCTGCATCATCTTTATCGACGAGATCGACGCCATCGGCAAGACCCGGGACACCCGGTTCGGCGGCAACGACGAGCGGGAGCAGACTCTCAACCAGCTTCTGGCGGAGATGGACGGCTTTGACCCCTCCAAGGGCATCATCGTCCTGGCGGCCACCAACCGCCCGGAGGTGCTGGACAAGGCCCTGCTGCGGCCCGGCCGGTTTGACCGGCGGATCACCGTGGACCGGCCCAACCTGGCCGGACGGCTGAAGACCCTTCAGGTCCATACCCGGAAGATCCGCCTGGCGGAGGATGTGGACCTCAATAAGATCGCCCAGGCCACTGCCGGCTGCGTGGGCGCGGACCTTGCCAACATGGTGAATGAGGCGGCCCTCCGTGCCGTCCGCCACGGCCGGCATGCGGTGAACCAGGAGGACCTGCTGGAGTCCTTCGAGGTGGTCATTGCCGGAACGGAGAAAAAGGGCACGGTTATTACCGAGGCGGAAAAGCGGGTCATCGCCTACCACGAGGTGGGCCACGCCCTGGTGGCCGCCAAGCAGAAGAACGCCCAGCCTGTCACCAAGATCACCATTGTTCCACACACCCAGGGGGCCTTGGGCTATACGCTGAACCTGCCGGAGGAGGAGAAGTTCCTCATGAGCAAGGAGGACATCCTTGCCGAGATCCGGACCCTTCTGGCCGGCCGCAGCGCCGAGGAGGTTGCCTGCAATACCCAGACCTCCGGCGCGGCCAACGATATCGAGCGGGCAACGGAGCTGGCGCAGAATCTGGTGGCCCGGTTCGGCATGTCCGAGGAGTTCGACATGATGGCCCTGGGGAACGTCAACAGCCAGTATCTTGACGGCACCTACTCCATGAACTGCGCCCAGGAGACCTATGCCGCCGCCGACCGGGTGGTGTCGCAGATCATCCGCCAGTGTCACAAGGAGGCCCAGGAGCTGCTCATTGCCAACCGGGATATGCTGGATGCTGTGGCCCAGTACCTGCTGAAGAAGGAGACCATCACCGGTCAGGAGATGATGGCCATTCTGGAGGGCCGGGACCCGGAGAAGGCCGAGTATTACGGCATCACCCCGGGAGCCTCTCCCAAGCTGGACAACGGCATCGAGCCTCCCGCCAAATCTATCCATGTGGTCAGCGAGCCCATCTCCATGCCGGTGGCCAAGGCGCCGGACAGCGGCGACGCGCCCGGGACGCCGGAGGAGACAGATGCGCCCCAGCCGGAGGAGACAAAGGAAAAAGACGATCCTGACGGCGGCAGACAGCAGCCTCAATAAAGAAAACAGCAGCGGCGCAGCCTTTTTAGGCTGCGCCGCTTTTTTCTATGCTTTTGCATAGCAAAATCAGCCATGTGCCGCTTACAGCGGCACGGCCATAAAATCAAAGCGCGTGTGCCGAGACGGCCCGCATGCGCAAAACTTCATACGCCGTTTCCTTTTGCCCGTTATCGTGGTACGCCCGCGGCGCATGAGGTTTTCTGCCTTAAAACTCAATGCCCTCACGGGCGGGGATGCCGCTGTCAAAGGGGTGCTTGACCTTCCGCATCTCGGTGATGTAGTCCGCCGCCTCACACATGGCGGGGGAGGGATTGCGCCCAGTCATCACCACCTCCAGGCCCTCCGGCCGGGTGCGGAGGAAGTTCAGCACCTCCTCCTCGTCCACCACATGGTTGGAAAGGGCGCTCATCATCTCGTCCATCACCAGCAGATCATAGTCTGCCGCCATGGATGCGGCGCGGCGAAAATGGGCGGTGTAAAACTCCCTGGCCTCCATTTTCTGCTGATCGGTGAGCGTGTGGTAAAAGCCGAACTTCTTCTCCGGCCGCAGGAATGTCACCTGCCCTGTCTGCTCCAGCAGACGAAATTCCGAGGAGGTGCCGTCCTTGAAAAACTGCAGATACAGCACCTTCATGCCAAAGCCCGCCGCCCGGAGGGTGAGGCCCAGGGAGGCGGTGGTCTTGCCCTTGCCGTCGCCGCAATAGATGTGGATCAGGCCCTTTTTCATGCGATACTCCTTTCTTCGCCGCCCCATAGGCGGACAGGAACTGTTGTCAAATATGGAAAAAACGAAGGATCGACTCCGCCCACCGGCGGAAGATGCCCCGCTTATGCCACTGATCGGGCCGGATCTCCCGGCACTGCTCCAGCGTGACCTGCAGATCCCGCAGGATGTGCTCCACAGCGCTCATGCCGTAAAGCACCGTGCCGCAGAGGTGGTGGCGGCCTTGCAGCTCATCCGCCGGGTTGGCGCTGCATACCACCGCCATCTCTCCATCCGCCACCAGGAGCGAGCTGTGGAGATATCCGGGGGTATAGGTATAGATCCGCACCCCCCGCTCCAAGAGCGGTGCAAAAAAGGCACCGGAGCGGATCTGACCGCTCTTTTGCACCGGGTTTCCCGGCAGCATGATCCGCACGTCCACGCCGCTGTCTGCAGCTACGGCCAATGCGCGGAGCAGGGAGTCCCCCGGGGCAAAATCGGGGGCGGTGAGGTAGAGAAACTGCTTTGCCGCAGCCACGGCCTGGAGGCAGAGATCCTCCGCCGTGCGCCGCCCGGCGGGATGGTCCGGACTGTCGCCAAAGGGCTGGCACCACCCCTCGCCCTTCACCGGCCCATGGGGGCGGTAGTAGTCATACTCGTTGCCCAGGCGGCCGCCCAGCTGCTCCCACAGGTGGAGGAACTGCCGCGTCAGCCCCCAGGCGCCCTCCCCCTCCAGCAGCACCGCCCCGTCCTTCCAGCGGCCGTGGCGCCGGACGAGGTTAGCGCACGCATCGGTCAGGGAGGCGGCGCCGGTGTAGGCGCAGTCGGCATCTATGACCAGAATGCACCGGCGGTCCCGGCGATCCCGGCGCAGCCGGTCGGCAAAGCTGCCGGCGGGACGGTAGGCCATGACCTCCATTCCGCACTGGCGCATCGCCGCGATCATAGACGGGGAGAGGCATCCGGCGCTGTACATCCCGTCAAACAGGAACTTGATCTCCACCCCCTGAGCTGCCCGATTTCGCAGGATGGGGAAGATGCGGTCCCAGAGCCTGCCCTCAGACAGGCGGCTATACTCGATAAAAATGAAATGCTCCGCCCGCTCCAGACGCTCCTGCACATCAGCGAAATAGGCGTCGCCGTCGGGGAAGTAGGTGACGGCGGTGTTTTTATAAACCATCCAGTCACCTTTCAGCAGGAGCCGGGCCGTCCGGCTCCAGGTGGGGAACCCCTCCTCCAGGCGTTTGATGTAATCGGCGCTGCGGGTGTATTCATAATCCTTGTGGGGCGGCGGCGCGCTGGGAGGCAGGGCCGTTTTCCGCCAGGGACCCCAGAAAAAGTAGAGCGCCAGCCCTGCCAGGGGGAGAGCCAGCAGGAGCACGGTCCAGGTCCACAGGCAGCCTGCGCCAACATCCCGCCTTCCCAGGCGCAGGGCTGTGATCAGCCCGGCCAGGGTGAAAAGGAGCAGCGCCAGGGTCACATACCGCCCCATCAGCACCGACAGCAGGACAAGGATCCCTGCTGCCGCCAGCACCAGCAGAGCCGCGAAGGCGGCCTTCAGGGCAGCTGTCGCATGCCCCCGGTGTTCGCCCTGCTTGATGGTCAATCCCCTCCTCTCTGTCTCAGAAAACCGGAATCAATAGGGCTTTTCCAGCAGCTTGTACTTGATCTCCCACAGCTTGCGGCTCAGGTCCACATAGTAGCGGTGGGGGTTGTCAAACCGTTTCACCTCATCCCACAGGGTGTCCAGCTGCCCGGCGCAGTAGGTGCGGATATCCGAAAGCGCAGGCTGCTGATAAACCAGCTGCCCGCCCCGGAAAACGGGGACCAGCATCTCCTTGGCGGTGAAGTTGCGGACCTCCTTTTTCTTCCAGGTGGCGTCGGGGTCAAAAATGGTCAGGGGCTTGGTGTCGTCCACCGTCTCGTCGTGGACGCACAGATAGTCGGCAATGGCCTTGCCCGTGTCATTTCCAAAGAAACGGTAGAACTTCTTGAAGTGGGGCGTGGTGATCTTCGTGACATTTTCGCTGATTTTGATTCTGGGGACCACCTGGCCGTCCTCCTCCACCGCCACCAGCTTGTAAACGCCGCCGAAAACCGGCTCGCTGCGGGCGGTGATCAGCCGCTCTCCCACGCCGAAGGAATTGATCTGGGCGCCCTGGAGCAGCAGGTCCCGGATGAGATACTCATCCAGAGAGTTGGAGACAGTGATGGTGCAGTCCGTCCAGCCCGCATCGTCCAGCATCCGGCGGGCGGCCTTGGTGAGATAGGTGATGTCGCCGCTGTCCAGGCGGATGCCGCATTTGGTGATGCCCATGGGCTTTAAAACGTCGTTGAAGGCGCGAATGGCGTCAGGCACGCCGCTTTTTAAAGTGTTGTAGGTGTCCACCAGCAGCACGGCATTCTGGGGATACATCTCGCAGTAGGCCCGGAAGGCGTCATACTGGCTGTCAAACATCTGGACCCAGCTGTGGGCCATCGTCCCCACCGCCGGCACGCCGTAGACCTGGTCGCTGAGGACGGTGGCCGTCCCCGCCACACCGCCGATGTAAGCGGCCCGTGCGCCCACAACCGCAGCGTCGGCCCCTTGGGCCCGGCGGGCGCCGAACTCCAGCACCGGCCGCCCCTGGGCCGCCCGGACCACCCGGTTTGCCTTGGTGGCCACAAGGCTCTGGTGATTAAAGCAGAGCAGGGCATAGGTCTCGATCATCTGCGCCTCAATTGCGGGGGCCCGGACAGTCATCAGCGGCTCGTTGGGGAAGATCGGCGTCCCCTCCGGCACCGCCCAGATGTCGCCTGTGAAGTGGAAGGTACGCAGATATTCCAAAAACTGGTCGTCAAAAATGCCGCGGCTGCGCAGGTAGGCAATATCCTCCTCGCTGAAATGGAGGTTCTCGATATATTCGATCAGCTGCTCCAGGCCGGCAGCGATGGCAAAGCCTCCTTCATCGGGGACCTTGCGGAAAAACACGTCGAAATATGTGATTTTGTCCTGGTAGCCTTTGCGGAAATACCCGTTTGCCATGGTCAGCTCATAAAAATCGCAGAGCATGGTGGGGTTCCATGGTTTCGTACTTGACATTTCGCGTTCCTCATCTTTCCCGCACCGGTCGAGAAACCGCCGGATGCGTATCCAATTCTTTAGTATAGCCTTTTTCTCCCTTTTCCGCAACGGCTTTCTTGACTTTAGCGTGATTTTATCCTAATATGTAGAGAAGAATCGCAGTGCGCGGATGGAGGCAGAGCTATGGCGGTTATCTTGGGCATTGATATCGGCGGCTCCACAACAAAAATTGTGGGACTGCAGGCGGACAAATCCATCATCGGCGTACAGCGGGTGAAGGCGGAGGGACCGCTGCCCTCCCTGTATGGCGCCCTGGGCAGCTTTATGACCAACCACCATCTGGAGCTGCGGGACATTGACCGGGTGGTGCTCACCGGCGTGGGCGCTTCCCACGTGGAGGGACAGATCTACGGCATCCCCACCATCAAGGTGGAGGAGTTTACGGCTGTCGGCACCGGCGGGCTGGCGCTCACCGGGCGGGACAAATCGGTTGTTGTCAGCATGGGCACCGGAACGGCCTTTATCTGGGCGGACGGCACCACGGGGGAGATGGTCCACCTGGGCGGCTCCGGCGTGGGCGGCGGTACGCTGGCGGGGCTGTGTTCCCTGCTGTGCGGTGCCCGGCGCTTTGACCAGATCCAAAAGCTGTGCAACCACGGAGATATCTCCAAGATTGACCTGAACGTCGGAGACATCACACGGCAGGAGTATGCAACGCTGCCTCTGGACATCACGGCGGCAAACTTCGGCAATGTGTCCGACGACGCCACCCACAGCGACATCGCTTTGGGAATTGTCAATCTTATTTTTCAGTCCATCGGCACCACGGCTGTGATGGCGTGCTTTGCCAAAAACTGTGATACAGTGGTGCTTACCGGGTTTATGACGGTTTTGGAGCAGTGCCGGCCCTGCTTTGATCTTTTCACGCGGCTCCACGGGATCAATTTCCTGATTCCGGAAAACGCCACCTATGCAACCTGCATCGGCGCGGCCCTCAGCAGCATCAACGGATAAAAGCAGCGGGCTGGGGAGCCTCCCGGTCCGCGGAAGAGCCCTCTGTTTCAGGCCGCAGAGAAAAACAGAGACAATTTTTTGCAGAAAACACTTGCAACATGCAGAGAAATATAGTATACTAATTGAGCGTTTCCGGGTGTAGCGCAGTTGGTAGCGCGCATGGTTCGGGACCATGAGGCCGTGGGTTCAAATCCCGCCACTCGGACCAAGAATCCGCCGTTTTTTGGAAAAAACGGCGGATTCTTTGCTTATTTTGTTCCGAAAAATTTGCCGGAAAAATTGGGTTTTCACTGTGACCACAGGAATACCACAGACAGGTTTTGGCTTTGACCACTTGCAGGGCACTCCTTCCCAAAGGGAGTGCCCTGCATTGTTTCCTGCGGCGTAGGATTTGAGATGTTATTTTCATGTGTTGCTTTTTCAGGACCTGACTTTTCTTACCCCGAACTCCGTCCGGACCTTCATAGATCTCTGCACTGCAGTTCTTCGGCGGTCATGGACTTGCTGTCCGCCCTTGACTGCCTGCCAGAACGGGCAGGCGGCCAAGGGGCGTTCTTCTCTCTGCATGCGGTCTCAGTTAGTTTTGCGCTCTTAATAGCTAATTGCAAACCCTCCATCATGTTCTTTTCCCAATACAGACACTATGACCTTCTCTGGAACATCCACGCTAAAGGAAGTTGTTTCAGAAATTGTTTCAGAAAAAAAGATATGATCATCGGCATCTTTTAGTAGTATTTCTAAACTGCCCCCATCTGTCTCCACAGCAATGTTCAGCTTTGTATTCGAGCCTTGCAGATTACTTGTCTGCGTCCCTGCAAAGTAAGCGTAGTCTGCTGCCCACAAACCGGATTGTTTCTGCTCAACCCAGCCAATGCTTACATTATTTACAGAAGGATTTATGGCTTTTATTGCAACGAATATAGCTGTAATAGCAAGTGAGGCGGACAAAATAACGAAGGGCATTCTGTTGGATCTGCATTTTTCTTTCATGGTTCCAGCTCCTTTGGCATAATTTCTTTTTAAGGTTCTAATGACATGTCCGTGTTTCGCTGCGTATCACGACAGGAAATAAAGGATGTTACATCTGCCAAAGCACCGCCTTTCGTGGTGGCTTGCATCTTTACCTTTTTAGTACGGTTACTGTAATAAATACTATATCATTAACCGTAATAAAAGTCAAGGGCAAGATCTGGACCTCCTTCTGAGTCAGCTGGTTCAGCAGGATGTCCCCCACGTCGGGGATCGGGCGGTCGTAGATCTATCCCTCATAGTTCAGTTGGGTGGTGAGCCGGAGCTTTGGCTCGGAGAAGTTCTGGCATCAATCATCTATCCAGCCCCCAAACCGCATCTCCGGCCGGATTTGGACTGGGCGGGAGCCTCCGCGCTGCTTTTTCCGTTTCTCCAGCTTTTCTGCGCACTCCTTCTTGGTTATAGACAACACCTTATAAGGCGCAGATCTGCCCCGGCTCCGTTCCGCAAAGGGTCAACTGATGCACTTGTAATAATGCTGCCTGTATCGTATAATATCTCTGGCTTTCCAGCATGGAAACAAAAGAGAGGAGAGAGAAAATGAGATCCATGAAAAGACAAAACTGGTTCAAACGCCTTGCCGCCCTAGTGGCGGTGCTGGCAGCGCTGGTCATATCCGGCTGTACCAACAGTGCAGTTGACACCGCGATGGGGGCGGGCAGCTATGACTTGCCGGACTATGATGTTTCCCAGCCGGTGCAGGAGCCGGCACCAGAGCCTGAGACGGTAGATTTTGACAATATTCCGGCCTCCATGTCCCCCATAGAGGGCTACTACCCGTATGTCGTCAAATTCTACAATATGAATGGCGATCTGCTTAGTGATATGGCGCCTTACCTGAGAGTGATGGAGGGCAGCACGGTACATATCTATACGATGCAGGAGGCGGAGCGTGAAGGCCTGGTGACAGAACTGAAGGCATACGACTCCTATGGAACGGAACTGGATGCCTCAAAGCTGCTGACCTGGCAGGACGAGGAGAGCGGGAGCCTGTACGCCATTGGGAGCTGCGCTTGCTCGTTTTATCTCAAAGAGGGGGTATCGGCAGAACTGCTGCCCCTGTCTGGATCTGATCTGCTGCAGTTCCACGACGCGACAGTCTACTATACCTACTGGGGCGCGGCGCTTGTGGATCGCATAGGATGGGAGGGGGAATACCTTATCTGCCCCCTGGAGGCGCCTGTAGACGGCGGGGATACAGCGATTAATCTCACCTGCACGCTGGATTTCCATCAATTCAACTCCAATATAGAAAATGTTGTCCACTACTATTCCTTCCTGAGCAATATCACCAGTGAAACGCTCCCGCTGGGCGGCACGGCCGCATAAGCGTAAAGTTTCGATAATGAACAAAAGGAAGTGGCGCATGAAGTTTTTGTGCATGTGTGCCGTTTTGATCCACACGTCTGGAGCTCACAGCCGTGCCGCTGAAAGCAGCACGATAGCCCTTTGCATAGCAAAATAGCAAAAAGGATTGCACCATTTCATACAACCAAAAGCCGGTACACGTCTTACTGTGTACCGGCTTTCGCGTCCCTTCCAAGCAAATTGTGTTTGCTTGGAAGGGAGAGTTTCCACCAAACAGCATCGAGCTGTTTGGAGGAAATGAAGTCCCAGTCTGCCGCGCGCACGGCCCAAAAGGCCGCACACTCG
>CAJFPI010000065.1 GCA_904398675.1 uncultured Oscillospiraceae bacterium | reverse complement strand
GGCTCGTCGGTGTGGAAGTCCACGCTGCGGTACACGTCGCCATAGGCGTGGCGGGCGATGGTGATGGGCTTTTTCCAGTTTTTCACCACCGGCTTGATGGGGTCGATCAGGATGGGGGCGCGGAACACCGTGCCGTCCAGAATGGAGCGGATGGTGCCGTTGGGGCTCTTCCACATCTCCGTGAGCTGGGGATACTCCTCCATCCGCTGCTTATTGGGCGTGATGGTGGCACACTTCACCGCCACGCCGTACTTCCGGGTGGCGTGGGCCGCGTCCACAGTGACCTGGTCCTTTGTCTCATTGCGGTGGAGGAGTCCCAGATCAAAGTATTCTGTCTTTAAATCCACAAAGGGGCCAATCAGCTTGTCCTTGATCATCTGCCAGAGGATGCGGGTCATCTCGTCCCCGTCCATCTCCACCAGCGGAGTGGTCATTTTGATTTTGTCCATGGTTTCTCCTTGTCCTTCTGCTGTTTTCTGTTTCGTACGATAGAAAAAGAAATTTGATTATACACTTTTCCAGGGATCGAATCCCGGCGTCGGGCTGCTCAGTCCTTCCCGTATCCCGCGGCGTAGTAGTTCATCAGGCAGCCCTCCTGAAGAATCTGCCGCTCATCAGCGGTGAGGCCGGCACAGCGCAGCTGCAGAGGATGGATCTCGCCGTCAGCAGTGATCACCTGGGCGGGGATGTCCTCCACCTCGTCGGCAATGGCCTTTTTGATCCCCGGGACATAGACCCAGTCCCCGTCCTCATAGGGGAAGTCCGCCCCCTCCGGCAGGGTAAAGGGGACAATGCCCCAGTTGATGCAGTTGGAGCGGTAGCGCTTGGTGGCGTACTCCCGGCAGATGTTGGCAAAGCCCCCCAGCACCTTCTGGCAGCTGGCGGCCTGCTCCCGGGCGGAGCCGTCGCCGGGTTTTTCGGCGTAGATGCAGGAGCCCACAGTGGTCCGCTCCGCGTCGCCCCCCACTTTTTCCAGCACTGCGAGCACCTCCGCCGGCGCCTCGCCCCGCTCCCTCTGCTCCTCCAGGGCGCGGACCGCCTTGCTGCGGCCCACATACTCCGGCACCCGGCGGCTCAGGGCAAACTCGCTCAGGCCGATAGGGTTGGAGCGGTAGGAGCTGGTCTCGCCGGAGGGAATCAGCTCGTCGGTGGTGGTGACCGGATCGTGGATCACGGCGCAGAGCTTGACCAGCAGGTCCTCCTCCAGTTTCGGCATTTGGGGCCAGTCCTTGATGTTGGGGCCATAGCGCAGATCCGCTGCGGGGTCCGCCTTGCCAAAGCCGTTATACACCCGCTTGTCGTAGACGCTGCCGTCAAAGTGGTAGCGCAGCTCCTCCGCTGTGGGGGATTCGTAGTCGATGTCAGTGGCAGCGGTGAGGACGCCGCCGTTTCGGGCGGTGGCGGCGATGGAGCGGGCGTCCATCAGCGCCACGGCGGAAATCTGCCCGCTGCCGGGCTTGCTGCCCTCCCGGTTGGCAAAGTTACGGGTGGCGTGGCGGATGGAGAGAGTGTTGTTGGCGGGGGTGTCCCCGGCGCCAAAGCAGGGGCCGCAGAAGGCGGGTTTCATGACGCAGCCCGCCTCCATCAGCGCGGCGGCGGCGCCGTTTTTGGTGATGGCAAGGGAGATGGGGGTGGAAGAGGGGTAGACGCTCATATCAAAGTAGCCGTTGCCGATGCTGTGGCCTTTCAAAATGGCGGCGGCCTCCACAATATTCTCATACATGCCGCCGCTGCAGCCCACAATGACCCCCTGGTCACAGGTGATCTTCCCGTCCACAATGTTGCGGGTGAGATCCATGGTCACCTTGCCGCCCAGCTGCTTGTTGCAGTTTTCCTCCACCTGGGCCAAAATCTCCTCCGGACGGCTCTGCAGCTCGTGGATGGGGTAGGCGATGGAGGGGTGGAAGGGCAGGGCGATCATGCACTCCACCCGGCTGAGGTCGATGGTCACCACGCTGTCGTAGTAGGCACCGTTCTGGGGATGCAGGGGACGGTATTCCTCCGGCCTACCGATGTTCTCATAGTAGGCCCGGATGGTGTCGTCCGTCTCCCAGATGGAGCTGAGGCAGCTGGTCTCGGTGGTCATCACGTCGATGCCGATGCGGAAATCGGCGCTGAGATTCTGGACGCCGGGGCCCACGAATTCCAGGATCTTGTTTTTCACATCCCCCTTGGGGAAGGTGGCCGCCACCAGGGCCAGGGCCACGTCCTGGGGCCCCACGCCTTTGCGGGGCTGGCCGGTGAGATAGACCAGCACCACCTCTGGGGCGGGGACGTCGTAGGTGTTCTCCAGCAGCTGCTTGACCAGCTCTCCGCCGCCCTCGCCCACACCCATGCACCCATAGGCGCCATAGCGGGTGTGGGAGTCGGAGCCCAGGATCATCTTGCCGCAGCCGGCCAGCCGCTCCCGGGCGTACTGGTGGATGACGGCCTGGTTGGGCGGGACATAGATCCCCCCGTATTTCTTCGCCGCGCTGAGGCCGAAGGCGTGGTCATCCTCGTTGATGGTGCCGCCCACGGCGCACAGGCTGTTGTGGCAGTTGGTCATGGCATAGGGGATGGGAAACTCTTTCAGGCCGGAGGCCTTGGCGGTCTGGATGATCCCCACAAAGGTGATGTCGTGGGAGATCAGCGCGTCGAACTTCAGACGCAGCTTGTCCCGGTCCGTCCCCTTCTGGTGGGCGCGGAGAATGGAATAGGCAATGGTCTTCTCCCGAGCAAGGGCCGGCGGCTCCTGCCCCGCGGCCTCCCCGGCCCAGACGATCTGCCCATCCACCAGATAGGCGCCCTTGTGTATCACTTCCACCATACGATGTCCTCCTTGCATTTTGTCTCATGGTCTTAGTTTAGCATCGTTTTTCCATTATGCAAGAAAAACTTCCGCCGCTGCCCTCCCTTTTTCCCCTGCACGGAGAAAATTTTCTCTTCCGCTCGAAGCGCTCTCCCAAAATGCGGCTCCGCGTGCTCCTTCGCGGTTTTCAGCGGGGCCGGCGGGGGTATACTGGAGTAGACCTGCAAGGAAAGGAGCTCCCCCCTATGAACCGCCTGATCGCTGTATTTTTTCTCCTGCTCTGTCTCGCCGGCTGCACCGCCCCCGCACAGAACGCCTCTGTTCCCACTCTGGAGGTGCAGAGTCTCTCCTCCCTCCCCACCCTGCCCCCGTCCCTTCATCTGGAATGCCGCATGGAGGCCCTCCAGGACGGGGAACCGGTATCCCGCCAGTCCTTCACCGCCATCCAAAACGGCGCCGGATTCTACTACGCCTCCAGCCGTGGGGATGAATACCTCTTTCTCTCCTCCAACCCGGGGACCTATCAGCTTTACACCCGGGATGACAGCGGAGCGTTCCGGCCGGATCCCCGCCTTACCGCCACGGAGGATATGCTCCTCCCCTTCCGCCGGTACGCGCTGCATCTGGATCTGCTCACGCAGCAGGAGGACCACCTCACCATCACTGGCTCTGAAACAATAGCGGGGCGCCCCTGCCTTGTGGCGGAGGGGGCTGTGGACTCCGCCCCCTCCTATCGGCAGAGCGTTGTCCTGGCAGTTGACGAGGAGACGGGGCTCACCCTGTCCCGTACTACTACCTACACCAACCTCACCACCGGCCAGACCCTGGTCTACCGTTTTTTCTGTGAATACTTCAAAACCACGGAGGTATCCCTTCCGCTCTAACTGCTGCCGGCAGCCTTTTCAGGAATTTTCAGAAAATTTGCAAATGTTCTTCCTTTTTCCCTAAAATTATGGTATATTAAGAAATTGTCAACCTAACAGAGCGATGGATTTCAGTACAGGCAGGAGGCGGAGGGATATGACAGACAGTCTGAACGAGCTGCTGCAGATTTTGAAGAGCTTTACGCTGGAGAAGATTCTCACTGCTCTGGCGATTCTGCTGGTATGCCTTCTGGCCATCCGGATCCTTAACAGGATCGTCTTAAAGTTCCTCCGGCGCACCCATTTGGACCCCCGAATGAGCAAGTATATCCTGGCCGCCGTAAAGGTGCTGCTGTACATCCTGACAGTGCTGATTGTTGCCCAGAGCCTGGGCATCCCCACCACCTCGCTGGTGGCTCTGTTCAGCGTGCTGTCCCTGGCCGTCTCGCTGGCGGTGCAGGATGTGCTGGGCAACGTGGCCGGGGGGCTGGTCATCCTCTTTTCCAAGCCCTTCCAAATCGGGGACTATATTGAGGTGGACCAGGGCAGCGTGGCCGGGACGGTGGCGGAAATAGACCTGATCCACACCAAGCTGGACACGGCCGACGGCCAGCGGGTGCTGATGCCCAACCGCACCATGGCCGACAGCAAGATCACCAACTTCACCCAGCTGGGCACCCGGCGGATCGACCTTGCTATCGGTGCGTCCTACGATGATCCCATCCCTGCTGTCCGCGCCGCCTGTCTCAGCGCCGTGGACGCCACGCCGGACATCCTGTCGGAGCCGGCGCCGGTGGTGGTCGTGACGGACTATGGAGAGAGCGCGGTCACCTATCATGTGCGCTGCTGGAGCCGGGTAGAGACCTACTGGGACGCCCGCAACACCCTGACGGAGAACATCAAATATGCCTTCGACAAGGCGGGGGTCACCATGCCCTATAACCACCTGAACATTCACATTTTAGATAAATAATGGAGCGTTTGCCATGAATTATTACGACTATCAGACCACGGTCAACTACTCAGACCTGGGGGAGGACGGCGGGCTGTCCCAGACCGGCGCCCTGCGGATCATGCAGGAGGCCGCCTGTTTTGCCTCGGCTGCCGTGGGCTGCGCCCCGGGCCAGCTGCAGGAGGACTTCGGCGTAGGCTGGGTGCTGGTGGGCTGGAAATTCCACATGTCTGCCCATCCGGCCTGGGGGACGCCCCTTACTGTACGCACCTGGCCCCGGCAGATGGACGTCCACTTCTCTGACCGCGATTTTCTCATTCTGGACGAGGCGGGGAATACCATCCTCGCCGCCACTTCCCGTTGGCTGCTGCTGGATATGAATACCGGCCGCGCCACCACCGTCTCCCCGGCGCTGG
Source organism: uncultured Oscillospiraceae bacterium (assembly GCA_904398675.1). Taxonomy (GTDB): domain Bacteria; phylum Bacillota; class Clostridia; order Oscillospirales; family Oscillospiraceae; genus CAJFPI01. The sequence continues at coordinate 23,616 of CAJFPI010000065.1, read as the reverse complement.
CGGAGCGGTACACCCTCTGGGACCACAGGGCCATTGCGGGAGACGTACCCGCCAACGGAAGGAGCCCTGAAGGCGCGGAGGAAACCTTTACCTATACCGCCCTGGGCAGGGATCTGGATACCTTCCACCACGTCAACAACCTCCACTATCTGGAGCTGGCCAGGGAGGCGCTGCCTGCCGATGCTGCGGCCGCAGAGCTCCCCGACGTGGAGATCCTCTACAAGCGGCAGATCCGCAAGGGGGACACGGTCCACTTTCTCTACTCCTGCACCGACGGCAAGCATCTGGTAGAGCTGAAGGACAGCACCCTCCGGAAGACACACGCCCTGCTGTGGTTTTATTGATAAAAAGCATCGTTAGAAAGGCCCAGCCCTATAAAAAGGGCTGGGCCTTTCCTTGTGCCAAAAATCCGCAGCGCTCCCTTTGTCCGCCGATTGCGGGCAAAGCCTTGCGTGCGGCAGGCTGCAGCTCCTTGCCGAAAAAGGCGCCGGCCCTTTTGTCTTGCCTGCACTATTCCAGGGCGGCAGCCAGGGCGGCGGCCAGGCGGGCAAAATCCGCCGGGGCAAGCTGCTCGCCCCGCACCGTGGGGGTAAAGCCGCAGCCCTCCAGCACGGCCGCGATCCTCTCCTTTCCCAGCCGGGAGCCATACACAGAGGCGAGGCTGTTTGAGAGCGTCTTGCGCCGCTGGGCAAAGGAGGCCCGGACCACCTGAAAGAAAAACTTCTCTCCACAGGGCAGGGCGAAGGGCGGCGCGTTGCGCCGACGGCAGCGGAGCACCGCCGAGGTCACCTTGGGCGCCGGGAGGAAACAGTCCGGCGGCACGTCAAAAAGCACCTCCGTCTCCATATAGTACTGGAAGTAGACGGAGAAGGCGCCGTAGTCCCCGCCGGGACCTCCTGCAATGCGCCGGGCCACCTCCTTCTGGATCATCACAGTGATCTGCTCAAAGCAGTCCGCCTCCACCAGGGCCGTCAGCACAGGGGTGGTAACATTGTAGGGCAGATTGGCGCAGACTATGGGCCGGAGGCCGGGAAACTCCCGCTGCGCCAAATCCTTCAGGTCCATCTTCAGGATGTCGCCGGGGATCAGATGGAAATTGTCCCAGGGGGCCATGGTCTCCTCCAGCACCGGCAGGAGAGACCTGTCCAGCTCCACCGCCGTCACCCGCCCCGCCAGGCGGCACAGCTCCGTGGTCAGCGGGCCGATCCCCGGCCCGATCTCCAGCACGCCGCAGGCCGCGTCCGCACCGCTGGCGGCGGCAATTTCCCGGGGAACCCATTCGGCAATCAGGAAATTCTGCCCCATGGACTTGCTGAAATGAACACCGTGCCTGCCCATCAGGGTACGGATGGTGGTGACGTCACATAAATTCATGATCTTCCTCCTGTGGCCGGACAGATCCCGGCGCTGTATCGGTTTTATCATATCGGAAGGCCCCGCCGCTGTCAATAGCCGCCGCCGATTCCCGCCGTTTCGAAAATTTTTGTAGCATTCCGAAAAATCCTGTGATACAATGGCCGGGAAACTGACATTTCGACAAGAAACGGGAGGGATCTGCATGCTGCCTTGGACAACCTACCTGCTTGTCTGTCCCCTGATCTTTCTGGGGGGCTTTGTGGACAGCGTGGCCGGCGGAGGGGGGCTCATTACCCTGCCAACCTACTTTCTGGCCGGCATCCCCACCCATATCGCCGCCGGCACCAACAAGGTGGTCAACGGAATCGGCACCGCCACCGCCGCCTTTGGTTACTTCCGGCAGGGAAAAATCGATCTGCGCGCCGCGTTTCCCGCCGCACTGGGCGCACTGGCGGGCAGCGCCGCAGGGGCTCGGCTGGCGCTGCTGCTGTCCGACCAGCTGCTGAAGGGGCTGATGCTGGTGGCCCTGCCGGTGGTGGCCGTCTTTCTGGTGGTAAAAAAGGACTTTGGCCTGGATCCCCAGGCACCGGCGGACGTATCTCCCCGGCGCAGGCTGATCACCAGCCTCCTCATCGGCCTTGGCATCGGCGGATATGACGGATTGGTAGGGCCGGGAACCGGCACGTTTATGATCATGGCCTTCACAGCGCTGCTGTCCATGGACCTGATCACCGCCTCCGCCTGTTCCAAGGTGGGGAATCTGGCCTCCAACGTGGCCGCGGCGGTCGTCTTTCTTCTGAACGGGAAAATTTTATGGCCCATCGTGATTCCCGCCGCCATCTGCAACGCTTTGGGGGGCTGGTGCGGCGCACGCTACGCCGTCCGGGGCGGCAGCAAGCGGGTCCGGAGCATGATCTTTGTGGTGCTTGGGATCCTGTTTATCAAAATGATCTGGGACTTGGCGCACTGATTCCCCATTCCCTGCCCGCTGCCTTACGCAAAAACAGGGGCCTGGAGCTTTCTGCTCCAGGCCCCTGTTTTATTCTGCCTGCGGCAAAAATCGCTGCAGCATGTCAATGGTATGCTGCATGTGTGCGGACATAATCGCCTTGGCCTTGTCGCCGTCCCGGGCCTTCAGCGCCCGCAGGATCTCCCCGTGATCCAGAAGGCTGTCGCTGATGGTGTGCTGGGTCAAAACATCCCGGAAGGAGCTGCTCATAAACTCATATGTAGTGGTAAAGGCGGTGGTGATCATTTGGCACAAAAACCGGTTTTTCGACTTCACGGCATACAGCCGGTGCATTTGAAACTCCCCGGAGGTGCTGTTGCTCTCCTGGAACCGCCTGCACATCTCCTGATAGCACCGCTCCAAGTCCACCAGATCTTCCGCCGAAGCGCTCTTTGCAATCAGCTCCACCGCCTTGGCTTCCAGGCACTGTCGTGTCTCATAGATCTCCAGCAGAGAATAGCGCTCCAGATTCCGGGATACGCTCTCATCGGCCGAGAGCTCCCGCTCCGCAGGCAGCGCCCGGAGAAAACGCCCCTTCCCCTGCTTGGAGAACACCAGTCCACGGTCCTCCAGCACATGGAAGGCCTCCCGCAGCACATTGCGGCTGATGTTCCACCGCTTGACCAGGTCTCGCTCCGACGGAAAGGGATCTCCCAGCTTGACTTCTTCCTTGTCGATCATCTGATACAGCTGCGCCACCACCTCTTCATATAAAAGCGTGCGCTTGATTTCAACCATCATTTTCCGCCCCCTTTTAATTAAGGTCAAACACCATATGGTTCAATGGTTCTATTTTTAGCTAAGTATACCATATATCAAATTATTTTTCAAATAAAATCTTAAAAATTGCAAAAATCGCCTACTATTATTTATTTTGTCTGGTCTATTTAAATGAAAACACATTTTTTGATATTTCAGTCCAACATATTTAATTGAAATAATTTTACTGGTTTAAACCTGTTATTTCCCCGAAAATGTTCCTCTTTCTTTTACAATTATGACAATTTACACAAGAACTTCACCTGTGCTATACTTGCCTCAGATCCTGCAGCCGCCGTATTATTTCCTGCTATACATTCCATTTAAGACTTAATATCTATCTATATTTTCATTAACTGGTTGACCAAGCTTACCTCTTTATATTCGTGGGGCTGCAGTAAATTTGGAAAGGAGAAGTAGTTATGAGAAAGGTCCTTGCTCTGGTAATGGCCGCCGCCCTTACCCTCTCCCTGCTCACTGCCTGCGCGTCAAGCGATGATGGGAATGAAGGGGATACCATCAAAATTGGCTTTGTTGGCCCACTGACTGGTGACTCACAACCCTGGGGTGAGGCACAACTGAATGAAATCCAGCTGTGCGTGGATAACATCAACGAAAACGGCGGCATCTTGGGTAAACAGGTTGAGTTGGTCTATTACGATAACCGCGCTGACAATATTGAATCAGCCAATGCCACCAGACGGCTGATCCAGGAGGACGGTGTCTGTGCCATCCTTGGGCCGAATGCCTCCGGCGCGGCGATCGCCATGGCCAGCGTCTGTGATGAGAATCAGGTCCCCATGATTGCCACAAATGCCACCAACCCCAGCGTCACGGTAGACGATGACGGAAATGTACGTCCCTATGTCTTCCGTGTGTGCCTGACGGACAACCAGTATGGCGAGAGCATCGCAAGCTATGCCTACAACGAAATGGGCATTCGCAACGTGGCGATTCTCTATGAAGTGGGCAGCGACTACTCCATGGGCCTCGAAACTGCCTTTACCCAGTCCTTCACGGAGCTGGGCGGCACCATCCTGACGACAGAAGGTTACAAAACGGATGACGTAGACTTTCGTGCCCAGCTGTCTACCATCAAGGATCTGAACCCCGACGCTATTTTCCTTCCCGCACTCTATAAGCAGATCACACTGGCCACCAACCAGGCCCGTGAATTAGGCGAGGATGCCGTCTTCCTCGGCACTGACAGCTGGTTTAACGGCGACGTTTTGGATACGGCCGGCAGTTCCGTGGAGGGTTCTATCTTTACCGCCGCAATGGATACAGAAAACGAGGCGCTTGACAGCATCAAGGCCGAGTATTTAGAGGCCTACGGTGAGGAGATCGACACCATGGGGACCACCGGTTACTATGGATATGATGTTTTTATGGTGCTCAAGGCGGCCATTGAACAGGCCGGAAACGACGACCCCACCGCCATTCGCGACGCTTTGGAGGGCATCAGTGATGTAGAGGGCTGCGTAGGTACCATCAGCCTGGATCCCGATACCCACAACCCTGCCAGAACAGTTGCCATTATGACAGTTGAAAACGGGGCTTTCAAAACCGTCAGCCTCTACGACGGCAACAACTGACCTCATTATTCCCCTCACCCTTTCGGCCGTACCGAACACAGCGTTCGGTACGGCTCTTCTAAAAGATTGGAGATGGTATCTGCATGCTGTTCCTTCAACAGTTGATCAACGGCTTGGCCATTGGAAGCGTGTATGCGCTGATGACGGTGGGATATTCTTTGATTTACAGCCTGATGAGTTTCACCAACTTTGCCCACGGTGTAGTGGTCACTGTCTGCGCCTATGTGGGCTATTTTGTGCTTTCCTTTTTCATCACAAACATTCCGGTCGGTATTATCTGTGCCCTTGTCAGCGGCCTGGCCGTGTCAGTCATCATTGAGTTGAGTACGTATCGCCCGCTGCTGCTACGCAATGCCAAGAGACTGTATCTCTGCATTGCAGGGCTTGGCCTGTCCATCATGGCAGAAAACCTCATTATCATTTTCCTCAGCGGCCGGTTTAAATCCTATCCTGCCGAGGTGCTGACTCTGGGCAACATCACCGTCGGTTCGGCTACTATCGGCATTATTGATCTTGTTATCCTGGGCGTATCCGTGGTAGCTCTGGTGGGGCTTGAGCTGTACATTCGAACCAGCAAAGACGGCCTTGCAATCCGCGGTGCTTCCTTTAGCCTTGACAACGCCTCGATCATGGGCATCAATACCGATGGTCTCATGATTAAGGTCTTTGCCATCGCCGGCGCGCTGGCTGGTGTGGCCGGATTTTTCTGCGGCATCAAATATACAGCGTATCCCAAGCTCGGCAGTTCTCTTACAAATAAGGCATTTATCAGCGCCGTCCTGGGCGGTCTCGGCAGCCTCCCAGGCGCTATCGTAGGATCGTTTATTCTGGGGGTTCTGGAGGTCATGGTAGCCGGTTATGTCTCCTCCACCCTGCGGGATGTATTTTCCTTCTCCCTGCTCGTCATCATTCTGCTGGTGAAACCCACCGGATTGATGGGCAAGAGCTCGGAAGATAAGGCATAAGGGAGGGCAGGATGGATGAATAGCTATTGGATTGGCATTATGACCCAGACCGGGATCTATCTCCTGGCAGTTCTCGGCGTGTGCATTTTGACCGGCTTTACCGGCCTTTTCTCCTTCGGGCACGCAGGGTTCATGGCCATTGGCGGATACGTCTCCGCGATTGCGGTCAAATTTGGCGATCTGCCACTCCCGGTAGGCCTTCTGCTGGGAACAGCAGCAGCTGCTCTTGTTGGCATCGCAATCGGCACACCTACGCTGAAACTGCGGGGCGACTATTTTCTCATCGCTACGCTGGGAATCGGCGAGGCCATACGCATGATTTTGGAAAACTGGGAATTCGTGGGCGGTGCAAAGGGGCTGACCGATGTTGGCAGCGGCATCTCCTTCCCCCTGGTCCTTTGTATTGACATCCTGGTTATCTTTATGCTGGCAAACTTTCTCCGCTCCAAGCACGGTCGAAACTGTATCGCCATACGGGAAAACGAGACAGCGGCCAGGGCGATGGGAATCAATATCTTTCGATACAAGCTCCTGGCCATGGGCATCAGCTGCGCTCTGGCTGGTCTTGCAGGTGCCCTGCTGGGGCACTATATGAATTATCTCCAGCCGACCATGTTCAACTCCGTGAAATCCAATGAGCTCCTGATCATGGTCATTATGGGCGGTTTCGGCAGTCTAACCGGCTCTATCATCTCCGCTCTGATTCTAGTCCCTCTGCCGGAAGTTCTTCGAATCGGCTCGGCACAGGAGTGGCGCATGGTAGTCTATGGGCTCCTGGTGGTGCTGATTATCCTCTTCAAGCCCACAGGGCTCATGGGATACCGCGAGCTGACCATCCGCGGCATTCGAAACTTCTTTAGGAAAATCGGGATGCTGTTTCGGAAACAGGCCGCAAGGAAGGAGGAATAAAAATGGAATCGAATAACATTTTGGAGGTAAGCAGCCTGACCAAGCAGTTCGGCGGCCTGACCGCTGTGAACGACGTCAGTTTCTCCATTGAAAAAGGGCAGATTTTTGGCCTTATCGGTCCCAACGGGGCGGGGAAAACCACCATTTTTAACCTCATTACCGGAATCATTCCTCCTACATCCGGCTCCATAACCTTCTGTGGGGAGAGTATCACCGGAAAGCCTCCTCACGTCATCGCTAAAGACGGCATTGCTCGAACCTTTCAGAATATCAAGCTCTTTACAAATCTTAGCGTCATGGAGAATCTTGTTACCGTCGGCCAGGCCCATGTGGACTATACGCTCCTTGACAGCTTTTTCCGTACGCCCAAGTGCCGCCGGGCAGAGCGGGCCATGAACGAGCTTGCGGAGGAAATGCTCGCCATGGTGGGCATTGAGAAGTATCGTGATAAACGAGCCGGCGATCTCCCCTACGGGATCCAGCGCCGGGTGGAGATTGCCCGGGCTATGGCACTCAAGCCCTCCCTCCTTCTTTTGGATGAACCTGCCGCCGGAATGAATGAGGACGAGTCCTCCAAGATGGTGGATCTCGTGCGTCGTCTGCGGGACACCTTCCAGATCTCTATTCTGGTGATTGACCACCATATGGATATGATGATGGAGATGTGCAGCCATATCTCAGTGCTCAACTTTGGGCAGCTGATCGCCTCCGGCACACCAGAGGAAGTACAGAATAATCCCGCCGTTATCGAGGCGTATTTGGGGGTGGATGAGACATGATTGACATTAACAACCTGCAGTGCTCCTATGGAAAAATCGAAGCCCTGAGCGGCATCAGCCTCCATGTGGACCAGGGAGAAATCATGGCCATCATTGGGGCCAACGGTGCCGGGAAGTCCACCCTCTTGAAATGCATCGCCGGGATGCTGAAATATCAGGGTACCATTACCTACAAAGGCGCTCCGCTCCCTCCTTCCGCTTATAAGGTCGTGGAGAGCAAGCTAGTTCTTGTTCCGGAGGGACGCTGGATCTTCCCTAATCTGACAGTGGAGGAAAATCTCCGTATTGGCGGGTATACCATCAGCAGATCACGCATAGCTGAAAACATTGAGACTATGTACAGCCTCTTCCCCCGTTTGAAGGAGCGGCGCAGCCAGCGGGCGGGAACACTGTCCGGCGGCGAGCAGCAGATGCTGGCCATCGGCCGGGGGCTGATGTGCGATCCAGAGCTGATTTTACTGGACGAGCCGTCTCTCGGTCTTGCTCCGCTGATTGTCAATGATATTTTCGCGATCATAAAAGACATTAACGCGCGGGGCGTAACGGTTCTTCTTGTAGAGCAGAATGCTAAAAAAGCCCTTTCCATCGCTCACCACGCCTGTCTTCTGGAAACCGGAAAAATCGTAAAACAGGCCACTGGCAAAGAGCTGGCATCTGATCCGCAGGTAATCGACGCATATTTAGGCGGGAAAAAATAAACAAGGAGGCAAATCATGAACAAGTTGGACGAGCTGCTGGGGGAGATCAATGTAGACGAGATATCCCGCGATATCCGGTGGATGGTGGACAACGTGCCCTACCGGATCGCGGACAGCGACGATGAGCGGCGGGCGGCCGCCTGGGTAGCAGAACGGCTGGAGAGCCTGGGCTTGGAGTCGGAGATCCTCTCCTTCTATGCCTACAACAGCTTTCCCGAATATTCCCGGGTGGAGGTGCTCTCCCCCAGGCCTATGGAGATCAAGAGCCTGCCCTGCGGCCACATCATCTCCACCTCCCGGGAGGGAGAGGAGCTGGAGCTGGTGTATGTGGCCAGCGGCGGCTACAGCGACTACGAGGGGAAGGACGTCGCCGGCAAGGCGGTGCTGGTGGAGGTGTCCTATGCCCCGGCGGTGCCGGAGAAAGCCAGGATCGCCTGGGAGAAGGGCGCCCGGGCCATCGTGTGCATGAACTGGGGCAGCGGTCAGGACGTGATCTGCCACCGGGCGCTGAAGGCGGTATGGGGCAACCCCACGGAGGAGACCATCCGCAAGATCCCCCAGCTCATCGGCGTGGGCGTCACCCAGAACGACGGGCGTATGCTGCGGGACTGGTGCCTCGCCGGGGAGACGGTCCGCCTCAACATCGCCGCCATCGCCCCCGCCAAGTGGAGCAAGGTCTGCCAGCCCAGGGGCATCCTCCGGGGCAACGGCAAGAGCGACCAGATCATCCTGATCGGCTCCCACATCGACGCCTGGCAGCCCGGCGTCACCTGCAACGCCACCGGCAACGCCACCACATTGCAGATCGCCAAGGTCCTCTCCCGCCACCGGGAGCAGCTGGACCGAGACGTGTGGTTCGTCTTTTGGAACGGACATGAGATCGCCGAGGCCGCCGGCTCCACCTGGCTGGTGGACAACTTCTGGGACGAGCTGAACAAAAAATGCGTGGCCTATTTCAACATCGACTCCACCGGCATGGGGGAGGCCACCCTCTATGAGATCAAGTCCTCCGATGAGTACCGGGAGTTCGCCGTGGACAACGCCAGGAGCCTTCTCAGCGAGGAGCTGCGGGTCCAGCGCCTGACCAAGATCGGGGACCAGTCCTTCATGGGCATCGGCATCCCCGGCACCGCCCAGCGGATGAGCTACACCAAGGAGTACATGGAGCGCAACTGCGGCGCCACCCTGGGCTGGTGGAACCACACCTGTGAGGACGGCTATGACAAATACAGCCCCGAGAACATTGAGAAGGACACCCGGGTGCTGACAAGCCTTGTCTACCGGGTGGCTACCGCACGGACCCTGCCCTATGACTTTGGGGAAAAGCTGAAGGACATCCAGGAGAAGATCCTCGCCTGCCGGAAGCAGTACGGCCATCTGCTGCCCATGGAGGACATGGCGGAGAACATCGCCCGGGTGCGCGCGGATGTGGCGGCCATCCAGTCGGCGCGGGAACATCTCACCGACGATCAGGTTCCCCTGTTCAACACCTTCCTGCTCCAGGTGGCCCGGCAGCTGACCAACGTCTTCCAGTCCTACGCCGACAAGTACCAGCAGGACAGCTACGGCTACTCCAAGCTCTCCAAGCCCATCCCCCTGCTGGCGGATCTGGAGCGGCTGGAGACGCTGGATCCCGCCTCTATGGAGTACGGCATGGTGGAGACCCAGCTGATCAAAAACAAAAACAGGATCAACGACGCCTTCCATACCCTTCTGGTGCTGGCGGACGCGGTGAAACGGGTGTTGCTGGCATGAGGGGGATCAAGGTCATTATTCCCAACGCCGGCATGGACGCCGTCACGTTACATAGCCGGGCGGAAATGCTCTCCCAGTGGGTCTCCCGGGATATCCCCATATCCGTGGAGTGCATCGAGACCGGGCCGGTCTCCATCGAGTCCCTCTCCGACGAGGTGATGGCGGGCCGGGCGGTGCTGCGCCAGGGCGTCCGGGCGGAACGGGAGGGCTTTGACGCCGTAGTGGTCTACTGTTTCAGCGATCTCGCCGTCCACGCCCTGCGGGAAAATGTCTCCATTCCCGTGGTGGGCCCGGGCGCTGTGACCATCGCCGCCGCGGGGATGCAGGCGGTGCGGTTCACTGTCATCACCACCGCCTCCAAAAATCTCCCCCGCACCCTGCGGCGGCTGGGGGAGGACCCGGTGTGCCGGGAGAAGATGGCATCGGTCCGCCCGCTGGACATCCCGGTGGAGGACCTGCGGGAGGACCCCTCCGTCACCCTGCGGCGGCTGGAGGCCGTCTGCCGGGAGGCGGTGGAGCAGGACGGGGCGGACACCATCCTCCTGGGCTGTCTGGGCTTTGCCCAGTACGGCCAGCCCATCCAGGAGAAACTGGGGGTGCGGGTGCTGGACCCCTCGGCGCTGTCGGTGGCCTGGGCGGAGCTGTGCATTCGGACAGGCCTTTGCCACGGCCCCCTGGCCTATCCCAGATATGAAAGGAGCCTGTAGCCATGGAGCTGCGGACAGAATACCTCGCCCTCCTCCGCCGTCTGGTGGAGACGGCCAGCCCTTCCCAGCACGAGAGGGCCATGGCGGAGCTGGTGGCAGGGGAGCTGCGGGAGATGGGCTACGCCCCCGCCCTCCAGGCTGTGGGGGAGGACAGCGCCAACGTACTCTGCACCATCCCCGGCGGGGAGGGCCCCGCCGTCCTCCTGGCCGGGCACATTGACACGGTAGAGATCGCAAAGGGCTGGCAGCGCTCGCCCCTCTCCCTCACGGTGGAGGGGGACCGGGCCTACGGCCTGGGGGCCAGCGACATGAAGGGCGGCATCGCCGCGCTGCTGATGGTCCTTCGCCGCTTTGCCCGGGAGGGGCGCAGGCCCGCCGGAACGGTGTACTTTGCCGGTCTCGCCGACGAGGAGCGGCTCTCCCAGGGGGCCCACGCCTTCCTGGAGCAGGCGCCCCAGGCGGACTTCTGCATCCTGGCGGAGCCCCACTACGACGAATTCATCATCGGCGCCACGGGGAAGATCCTGCTGGAGCTCACTGTCACCGGCCGCAGCGGACACGCCGCCCGGCCGGAGGAGGGCGTCAGCGCGGTGGACGCCATGGCGCGGCTGCTGACCGCCCTGGAGGCCCAGTGGAGTCCCCCCTACCGCGCCGGGACGGCGGGGAGCCACTGCGTGCTGCGGCTGTGGAGCGACTGGAGCGGCTACAGCCTCTCTATCCCGGACGTGTGCCACGCCCTGGTCAACAAGCAGCTGCTGCCCCAGGAGCGGGAGGAGGATTTACCGGACCAGCTCCAGGCCATCTTTTCCCCCCTCTCTCAGGGCGCGGCGCTGCAGGTGGAGCGTCGGCTGCCCCGCTATCCCGCCTACACCACGGATACGGAAAATCCCCACTTTCAGCGCCTCCTGGCCCTGGCGGAGGAGATGCAGGGGCGCCGTCCCCGGCTGCGGGTTAACGAGTCGGTCAGCGACGGGAACATTATCGAGCCCATCCTCCACATCCCCACAGTGAATTTCGGTCCCAAGGGGGTGGGGTTCCACCACCCGGACGAGTATCTGGAGATCCCCACGGCCCTCACCTATATCGAGACCCTCTATCGCTTTCTGCAATAGCAGCCTTCCAAATCCCTCTCTCCGTGAAAAACCAACAGCCGCGCCCCGGTTCGCGTTCTCCGGGGCGCGGCTGTTCTGCGCATATAAGTTATACGCCTGGTTTCTGGAACCCCTCGCCGAAGGCCTCCTCATAGGCGCTCACCGTGACGATGGCCCTGGGGTCCACCGCATAGATGATCCGCCGCATCCGGGGTACCTCCCGCTTGCTGCACACGCACAGCACCACCTGACGCTGCCGCCCCGTGTAGGTGCCGATGCCCTCCAGCATGGTGGCGCCCCGGCCGGTGGCGGAGTTGATCTCCTTGGCGATTTCCGGGCCGCTGGAGGAGATGACGAAGAGCATCTTTCCCGATACGGCCCCCAGCATCATCCGGTCGATCACCAGCGTTGCGATCACTGTGGCGATCAGGCCGTGGAGGAAGGCGTCCACCCGTTCGAAGAGCAGGCCGCCCAGGACGATAATGCTGCCGTCGATGCACATGGTCATGGTCCCCACGCTGATGTAGGGGATCTTCTTGTGGATGCTGAGAATCAGAAAGTCGCTGCCGCCGGTGGAGGAGCCCCGGTTGTAGATCAGGGACAGCCCCAAGCCGTTGCACAGGCCCGTAAACACCGCCGCCATCAGCGGCTCCCCCTGATAGACCGGGAACAGGGGGAACACTGTGTCGATGAGGAAGGATGTAATCACCATGCTCTTCGCCGAGCGGAAGAGAAAGCCGTTGCCCATGATGCGGAAGGAGATCAGCACAATGGGAATATTGATCAGCAGCGTGCTGACGCCGATGGGAAATCCCAGGAAACGGTAGATAATCAGCGCAAGGCCCGACACGCCGCCGGGAACGAAATCTCCCCCCACAGCGAAGGTATAGATGCCAAGGCCCATGAGAATGCCGCCCAGGATGTCACATCCCAGGTCTTTGGGCAGGGAATAGCGAAAATAGTCTTTGTTCAGCTGCAGCCGTTTCATGGCCGCGTCACCTCCATTACCAAATATTTCGTATCGTTTCTCCTCTTCTCTTCCCCGCCGAGATGCCTCTTCATGTTACGCAGGAAAAGACCGAGCTGTTCCCAGCCCGGTCTCCGTCTCCCAATTCTTATTCGCGGTACACCCGCTCCACATAGGGACTGGTAAAGGCCCGCAGCACGCCGGAATAGGTCAGCCGGAAGGATACCACGTCTCCCGGACGGGGCAGCCCCTCATAGTCCGCCACGTCCAAAATCAGATGGTCGGAGCTGGCCCCCACCACGCTGACGCCGGGGGTGATGGGAATGACGCCGTCCAGCTCGATGTCCTGCCGCCCTATCGCCGCGATGGCCCGCAGCCGCACGCCCCGGTCCTCATACTTCGGCCTTCTTCCAAAGGCATCCAGCCCCAGCTCGCCCACCGGGTAGGTGGGCTTGCGCTTGACCTCCACCAGCTCCGCCTCCAAAGTGATCACGTCCTGGTGGAGCTCCGGCAGGTCCTGGCCATAGGCCGTCTCCCGGCCCAGCACCAGCGCCTCGCCCAGGCGCAGGTTATTGATCCCGGCGGGCAGGCGGCCCTGCTGCAGCAGGTAGAGGGAGCTGGAGTTGCCCCCGGAGATGAGGGACAGCGGACGGCCCAGGCGGCTCTCAATCTTCTCCTTGATGGCGAGAAAAACGCCGATATTCGTCTCTGTAGGCAGGACGGAGCCGTAGCAGGTCACGTTGAATCCCACGCCCAGCAGGTCCAGGCTGGGCAGCCGCTCCGCCAGCTCCGCCGTGGAAATGATCTCCGGCTCGTTGCGGAAGAACATCCCCTCCCGCAGGTCCCCCAGGTCGATCATCAGCACCACGCCGTGGCGGCGGCCCTGTTTCTCTGCCGCCGCATCCAGCGCCCGCAGCGTCACCGCCTCGCTGTTGAGGCTGACGTCCGCCCAGCGCACCACCTCCTCCACCTGGGAGGGCATGGGGATGCGCAGCAGCATCTTCTTCCGGTCCGTCTCCGGGTAGTGCCGGAAATTCTCGATCCGGGAGTCCGCCAGATAGGTGCAGGGCGTGTCCAGGAGCGCTTTGACCATGGCTCCGTCAGCGCAGAAGACCTTGGTCACAAAGGCCACCTGGTCCACCCCCGCCGCATGGGCCATGCGGCAGAGTGCCTGCCCGTTTTGCCGCAGCTTTTCAAGATCGATCACAAGTCTCGGGTACATCGTCAAAGTCCTCCTGTTTATGCCGCCTGAGGCGGGACAAATGATGAAAAAGCGGCACACCCGGGCGGCCGGAACCAAACCGGGACCCATGTCAACAAACACCGCTTAAAAGGACTGCCTAACTGGAAAGAGGACAGGGCCCGGGTGCGCCGCGTTTTTCCCTATAGCATACAGAATGGTTACGCCTCGCCAAAGCGGTTGCAGGAGACGATCTCCTCCACCGTCTTCTTGGCGGGCGCCGCCTTGTCGTCCCCGGGGTAGCCCAGGGTGGACAGCGCCACGATCACATAGTCCTCCGGCACGGCCAGGATCTCCCGGACCGCCGGCGCGTCGAAGGCCCCCAGCCAGCAGCACTGCAGCCCCTGCTCCACTGCCGCCAGGTGCATGAAGGACATGGCGATGGAGCAGTCCACTGTCTTGGAGGACTGTCCGCACTGCATCAGCCTGTCGTGGTCGGCGATCACAGCCAGTACCACCGGCGCCTGCTCCACAAAGGGGAAATTGCTGCAGGCGCCCCGCAGGGCCTTCCGCACCGCCGGGTCCGTAACCACGATCACCCGGACCCGCTGCTCGTTGCAGGCAGTGGGCGCCAGGGCGGCTGCCTCCAGCACCGCCCGGAGCTTTTCCGGCTCCACCGGTTTTTCCTGATAATTTCGGACAGAACGCCGTTTCTGAATGGCTTCCTGAACTGTCATCTGCTGCTCTCCTCCTTTTCATCAAGGCCCAGATCCTGCCGCAGCAGCAGGAGCGCCGCCTCCGGATACTGACTGGAGAGCACGCCCAGGGAGGCCATGAAATACATCCGGTCCTCCAGCACGCGCAGCTGCTCCGGCTTTGGGTAGAGGAGCTGGCCGTGGCCGTTGATATGGCGCAGGCGGTCCATGATGGCCGCCCGGCCGGGCAGGCGGGTCAGCGCCCCGCCGGTGGCCACCAGATAGCGGACCTTCGTAAGGTCCTTGCCGTCGGCGTGGGTGGTGCGGCCGTTGGCGCCGTAGGTATAGCGATACCGGCCGCAGTGGCGCTCCAGAGCCATGGAGGCGGCATACCAGGTCAGCTGCTCGGTGAGCTTGAACTGCTCCGGCGTATCGGGGATGGGCTTATAGTGGGAAAAGACCTTCTCCACGTCCACGCCGGTCTCCTTCCGGAGCTTTTCCATGCCGATCTGGTTTGCCAGGTTTCTGGCGTTGACATAGACGCCCAGGTCCCCCTCCACCGTCCGCTTGGCCACCGGCTCCGGGGCGATCTGGATGCTGGAGACCTCCTCGCTGCCCTCGGTGACAGAGTGGACGTCGGTGGTGGCGCCGCCCACGTCCAGCACCACCACATCGCCGATCTCCTGGTAGAGGAGCTTGGCGCACTCCATCACCGCGCCGGGGGTGGGCATGATGGAGCCGTCCACCATGTCCCGGACGCCGGACATGCCGGGGGCGTGGATGATATGCTTTTCAAAGACCTGATGGATAATCCGCCGGGTGGGCTCGATATTCAGCTCATCAAGGCGGGGATAGACATTTTCCGTAATATAGCACTCCGCCTTGGCGTCGGCAAAGATGCGGCGGATCCTGGTCTGGTTCTGCACGTTCCCGGCGTAAATCACCGGCACGTCCAGATCCAGGCTGCGGATGCGCTTGGCGTTTTCAAGCGCCGTCTCCCGCTCGCCGTAGTCCGTGCCGCCGGCCAGAAGGATCAGGTTGGGATGGATGTCGCGGATGTCCTCCAGGTCCTCCTCCTGCAAAATGCCGGCGGTAGCCAGGTGGAGATTGGCCCCGGCGCCGAGAGCCGCCTCCCGGGCGGCCTTCACCGTCATGTCGTAGACCAGGCCGTGGACCGTCATGCGCAGGCCCCCCGCAGCGCTGGAGGTGGCCAGCATGCTGCGGTAGGAGATCTCCTCCGCGCCCAGCTTTCGGCGCAAGTCCTCCACTGCCCCCTGGAGCCCCACCCGCACATCCCCCTCCAGAACGGAGGTGGGCGCCTGGCCCTGGCCCAGAAATACCGGCGCACCGCTGTCGATCCGGTCAAAGGCGTTAACTACTGTGGTGGTGGAGCCGATCTCCGCCACCAAAACATCGATTTTCATGGTACCTCCCTATTTTGCCGCAGCCCCCGCCGGGGGAGCGAAACCCGGCGGGGGCGCGGCTGACACAGGCCGGCGGCATTTCCGCCGGCAGCCTGTTTCATCTCCAGAGGCGCAGGGTCAGCGGGGCCACTTGCCGGCGGCCTCCAGCTCCCGGCGGCGCTTCACCAGGAAGGTGGCGTCGTGGATGCCCTTGGTGCCGCGGCCAAAGCCGGCGTCCGCGCCGTTCTCCACGGCGATCTCCGGGGTCACCTGGGTGCCGCCGGCAATGAAGATCAGCTTGTCGCGCACACCCATCTCCCGGGCCAGCCGGTCAATGTTGGCAATGTTCTTGTAGTGGATCTCGTCGTGGCTGATGATGGTGGAGGCCAGGATGGCGTCGGCGTTCAGCTCCACGGCCGCGTTCACCAGTTTCTCCACCGGCACGGAGGTCCCCAGATAGTGGACCTTGATGCCGTACTTCTCAATGCCGCCGTGCTTGATGTCGATGATCTCGCGGAGTCCCACGGAGTGCTCGTCGTCGCCCACCGTGCCGCAGACCACTACCATGGGCTTGCGCTCGATGTCGGCCCGAATCTCCTCGTCAGTCATCACGTCCGGCTCCTCGGGGATCTCCAGGGAGTTGAGGTCGATATCGAAGTTCACCTTGCCCTTCAGCTCCACTCGGGTGCCCTCGCTCTCCTGCATGATCTCCCGGCTGATCACCTCCGGGTCCACAAGGCCCATGCGGCGGGCGGTCTCCAGCGCGGCGGCCTCAGCCACCCGGCGGGAGGCGGGGAAGAACATGTTGAGCATCACAGTGCCGTCGGCCAGCCACTCCATCTCAGGCTTGATGGTGTGGCAGTCCTTGCCGCGGTACTGGGCAGTCTCCGCCATGCGGACATTGACGTTGTCGTTTTCATCCAGCTCGTCGATATAGACGATCTTTTCCGGGCACTCGAAGGTGCAGCCGCCGATGAGGGAGGCGGGATCGTCCACAGCGCTGGGATCGTACTGGGCCACGTTGTTGTAGCCGTAGTGGGCGGTGACGGGGGCCATATAGTCCGCCTCCCGCTTGAATACCGTGCCGGCACCCACGCCGCCCCCGATCTCGCGGCAGATGCCGTCGCCGCCCCGCTCGGGGTAGAAACCGGAGTCCACAAAGAACCCGGCCTCCACGGCGTTGAAGTACCCGCCGCTCTCCAGGATCTCCTCAAAGAAGAGCACCGCCCGCTCCTTCAGCTCCCGGACCTTCTCCGGCAGGGGGCCGTCCTTCTTCAGCTCCACCATGTCCTGCAGCCCGTCCAGGCCCAGGAGGGTCTGCTTGGCGGTGTCGCAGGCCTCGATGTTATAGATGTGCCAAGGCACGTTGCGCCCCTCGTCGGGGGTGATGGTGGACTGGATGTCCGCGCTGGTGAGCTTGGAGATCACCATGTTCAGCACATGGGTCACCGTGGCGTCACGGGTGGAGGACTCCACATACTTGGTGTTCATCTGCGCCCGCATGCGGTAGTCGCTGAAGAGATCCCGCAGGGCCACCGCGTAGGGCAGGTCCATGAACACGCAGGGGGCCGGGGTGGCCGTGGGCGGCACGGTGGACAGGCAGATATTCTTCTTGTCGATGCCGACGCTGGCGGAGAAACAGGAGTTGATGGCGTGCTGCACCATCAGCTCCGGCGTCACCTTCCAGGCCTCCCGGGCGGTGGCGTTGGCGTTGTGGGCGCCGTCGATCTGGGCCATGCCGGCCCAGGCGATGATCTTCTTGGACTCGCAGGCGTCTACAAAGGAGCGGATCATGTTGATGTTGCGGTAGATCACGTTATACTGGGGATCCTGGTGGACGCCGTTGACGCCCTCTTCAGCAAACATCACCGCCACGTCGGGCCCGGCCACGCCGGAGACGTAGGAGTGGTAGTTGATGGGGCGGCCCACCTCGTCCTCAATGAGATCCAGGGCCTTGCGCTGGGCGCGGACCTGCTTTCTGGTGATGGGGACGCCGCCGATACCCTGGGGCGTGCCCTCGATGAGGCCGTCGAAGTGGGACTGGCCGGCGGTGCGGATGACCATGATGTGGTCCGCGCCGTGGTGAGCGGCCATGCGCATGCGGCGGATGTCGTCCTCAAAGCGGCCGGAGGCGATCTCGGTGGTGATGGTGGGCATGGGCTGGGGATCGATGTTGTCAAAGTAGTGGGCGGTCATGAGGCCCACGCTGTCGCCCTTCATGGGCTCGGAGATCTCCCGGTAGTGGAAGGGACCCATATCCTGGTTCTCCGCCTTGGTCCGCCAGACCCACTCCCGGCGGCGGGGATGGTAGTGCTCCAGGTCCTTCAGGATCTCCTCCACGTCGATCCGCTCGTCCTTCTTCAGCTTGTAATCAGACATTCTGCTCACCTCCAAACAGCGCGGCGGCCTGGTCCCACATCTCCCCCTTGGACAGGGCGACCCCGGCGTCCCGGATGGACATGCCGGTGCTCTTGGAGAGGCGGTAGACGATGTTGCCCGCCCCGTGGCCGATCAGGTTGCGGGCGATGGCCTCCTCCACGATGGGCTTGGCCTCCAGGGAGGAGAACCCCATCCGCAGCAGCACCGAGCGCTCCACCGAGGGGGTGGTGTGGGTGCGTCCATACTCCAGCAGGGGGTCCACCGTCTGCTGGGCCAGTTTCCAGAAATATGCCTTCAGCTCCTCGTCGCTCATGGAGCGCAGGTGCTGGCGTCTTGTCTCAAAATCGTCTGCTCTCTTCATAAACGCCTCCTTTGTTTACTTGCCCAGCTCTTTCAGGATGGCCCGGACATAGTCCTCGTCCCGGTTGACCTCCTGAGCCAGATAGGCGATGTCTGCGGCGGTGAGGGCGGCGGCATTGGCGGTCTGGTGGCGGATCAGGGAGCGGCGCATATGGTCAAGGTCCGCATCCCGGGCCTTCAGCAGGGAGGGCTTTGCCGGGAAGATGATGTTCTGCCCGGCCACCTCCTCGGCGGGGTCGCCGAACTTCAGCTCGATGCCGTTGCGCCGGGCGAAGGTCAGCTGGGGCTGCAGGTGCTTGCCCGCGCCTGTGTACTCCGTCTCCTGGGCCACGATGATCTGATCCTGGTCCATCTCCTGGGCCAGGGAGAAGGCGGCGGCGAGGCTGGTGTTGCCCGCGGGGCCCTTCTCCATGCCCTCCAGGGTGGCCAGGGCCTCGGTGATATAGAACACCTCGCCCTGCTTGACCGTCACATACCGGTCCATGTAGCGCAGGGGGCGGGCGGCGCTGCGGGGCACGTCGCTGTGGTCGGGGTTGGTGGCGTAGGGTACGCCGAACCCGGTGTGGGCGGTGGTGAAGGACTTGCGGTTGAACTGCACGTCAGATGCCATGGAGAGGCCCTTGAGGTCCACGGAGGCGGCCACCACCTTGGCGTCGCACCCGGCCTTCCGCAGGCCCCGGGCCGTGCCGGTGAGGTTGCCGCCGCCGGCGTTGGCACAGACCACCACATCGGGGTTTCTGCCGCAGCGCTCCTTGAACTGATGGCCCAGCTCCCAGCCCAGGGTCTCCACGCCGCCCACGCCGAAGGCGGAGTAGAGGGAGGCGTTGAAGTAGCCGGTGTCCTCCAGCATCATGAGCACCTCGTAGAACAGCTCCGGGCCCACGCTCAGCTGCAGCACCTCGGCGCCCAGGGCCTCGCATTTGCGGGCCTTCTCCACGATCTCCGGCTGGCCGCTGCCCTTGGAGTCGTAGCACTCCTGGACGATGATGCACTTGAGGCCCTGCATGGCGGCCTGGGAGGCCACGGCGGCGCCGTAGTTGCCGCTGGTGGCGGCGATGACGCCCTTGTAGCCCATCTTCTTGGCGTGGTAGACGGAGGCGGCGGCCCGGCGCTCCTTAAAGCTGCCGGCGGGGTTGGACGCCTCGTCCTTCACAAAGATCCGGGCGCCCTTGCCGGGGGCGGCGCACTTTCTCGCCAGGGCAGTCAGATTGTGCAGCTCAAAAATAGGGGTGTTGCCCACGTTGAACTCCCGCTGGATGCGGATATGGTCCTCCAGGGTGTAGCCGGTGTCGTTCATCATGGCCTCGTAGTCAAAGGCGATGCCGTCGGACTCGTACTTGCTGTAATCCACGCCCATGGCCTGGTTGATGATCTCACCCTTGCGGCCGGTGACGGCCTGATAGCTTCTATCCTTGCTCATGCCTCTTCCCCTCCAAACAGAACGCCCCGCAGCTGCTCGTCCATAGCCAGGATCTCCGGCACATAGGCGCCGTAATTGAGCTCATAGCAGGGGTCGACCTCCAAAAGCTTTCCATGCTCCTCCCGGCCCACGCTGGTGATCACGGTCACCTCGTCGCCGATCTCGGCACTGTCGTTGACCAGGCGGCCCTTGACCCACATCTCCAGGGGCACCTTCTTCGTATCCTCAGGGAGCTTGCCGGTGCGCTCCACCGGCTCCAGCACGTTGCGGTGAATCCGCACCCAATCGTTTCGCTTTGCCATAGTCCTCTCATCCTTTCACAAGATGGATGGGGCAGACCGGACGAACGGTCCACCCCATCGAGCGTTTTCTTACTTCACCAATTTCTTGTCGGGGTTGATCCGGTCGCGCATATCGCCCATGATGGCCCGGGGTACCGGCAGGGTCAGCATGGTGTGGAGGCCGGGCTCGGCGTTGATGATCTGGGGGATCATGTTGACGCACATGGCAATGGTGCCGATGCCGCCGTCCACCTCAGGGCTGTTGACCATGTTCACAGCGGGAGTGCCGTTGATGATGACATAGTCGCCGGTCTGCACGCCCACCTGCTCCGGCTCGATCTGCTGGGGGTGGTCCATCTCGATGACGCACTCGCCATCCTTGTAGGCCCAGGCCTTCATGGCCACGCCCGCCACGCTGCCGGCGGCGGCAAAGCCGTAGGGGCTCTTGCGGTCCACATCGGTGACGATGGGCTCCATGTCCTGCTTGAACTCGTCGATCTTCCAGCCGATGCCGTCGGCGATCATGCCCACGCTCTCAGCAAAGCCCACATGGCCGGAGAGATGGCCGGAGCCCTTGCCCTCCTTGCGGAGATAGAACTCCTCCTTGCTGATGCCGATGCCCTGCTCCTCCATAACGGCGGGGCCGAAGGGGGAGAGGCTGTTGACACGGCGGGAGACGATGTGCTCCACATCCTCCATGCAGCCGGTCCAGATCAGCACCATCAGATCCATGATGAGGCCGGGGTTGATGCCGGTGCCCAGGACGGACACGCCGTTTGCCTTGGCGATCTTGTCCAGCTCCGCCGCCAGCTCAGGGTTCTGGGCCTGGGGATAGGCCATCTCCTCAGCGGAGGTGATGACGTTGATGCCCTGCTCCAGGATGAACTTCATGCGGGGGAAGGCTTCCTTTGTAAAGGAGTCGGTGCACAGCAGCACCACGTCGGCGGCGCCGGGCTTGATGACGTCCTCGGCGGCCTGGATGATCACGTCGGGACGGTCGCCGCGCTCGGTCTTGATGTAGTCGTACATGCTGGTGCCGATTTTCTTGCCGCGGCCGGCCACACCAACGATATCCACACCCTTTTTCTTCAGCAGCATGTCAGCCATGCCGCCGCCCATGGCGCCCAGACCCCAGATGATTACCTTTACATTTTCCATAGTCCTCTTCCTCCTTCAAAATTTGGTTCCGGTCTGCCCGCACCGCTTTCCTCCGTCCGTCAAAAGGTCGAAAAAGATCTTTGACATTTTGGAAGAAAAAGTGCGTTGCACAATTCCTATTTGTATTGTATAATACTACCAGACAAGTCTCAAGCGAATCATTTTAATGCTATGCATTCCGCCAAAGCATGATATAAAGGAGGAAAACGCAGTGAGCAGACAGAAGTTTACGGCTTTTATCAAGACCATTGAGCTGGGCAGCATTACCAAGGCCGCCACCTATCTGGGCTACACCCAGTCGGCCGTCAGCCGCATGATCGCAGACCTGGAGGAGGAGTGGGGACTGACGCTTTTGACCCGCAGCCGGGCGGGCGTGTCCATCAGCTCAGACGGGCTCACGCTGCTGCCGCTCCTGCGCAGCATCTGCGCCGGATATGAGAATCTGGACCAGGCGGTTACGGAGCTGCATGGTGTGCAGACCGGCACCATCCGGGTGGGCACCTTCACCAGCGTCGCCACCTCGTGGCTGCCGCAGATCATCAAGACCTTTCACGAGCGCTATCCCAACATCGAGTTCCAGCTGATGAACAGCGAGAACTACTCGGAGATCGAGGACTGGATCCGCCACGGCGTGGTGGACTGCGGCTTTGTCAGCATCCCCACGGTCAACGATCTGGACGTCACCTATCTCAAGCAGGACATGCTGGTGGCCGTGCTGCCCCCCACCCACCCCCTGGCGGAGGCGCCCCTCTATCCCATCCCTCAGCTGTATACGGAGACCTTCATCAAGCTCAAGGAGGACAGCGACTACGAGATCACCCGTTTTCTGGACAGCCTGGAGAAAAAGCCCAAGCTGGGCTATGAGGTCAGCGACGACCACACCATCCTCTCCATGGTGGAGTGCGGCCTGGGCATGAGCATCATGCACGCCCTGATCGCCAAAAATCCCCGGTACAACGTGGTCTGGAAAACCCTGGACCGCCCCCAGTACCGGGACATCGGCATCGCCGTGCGCAAGTCCGCCCGCCCCTCCGGCATCACCGACCAGTTTATCGCCCAGGTGAAGACCTGGGTGGACGGAAACGCCTAGTTTACAGGGCATCCGCCCGGCTGCAATGCGGGACGAAGAGACAAGAAAAACGGCCGGCCGCTCTCTCCTTTTTTCAGGACCCTCTTGCATTTTCCGGCGGAATGTGGTATGGTTTTTTTATCAATTGCATCAGTGTGCCCTTGTAACTGACGGAGCTGTGGAGTACCACATGGGAGCGGGGGCGCCGGTTTTGCCGTCCGTCTGGGCAGTCTCATGGGAAATGAGGCTGCCCTTTTTGCATCTCCGCCGGCGGGGCGCCCCGCTGGCATGTACAAAAAACAAAGCAAGGAGCTCAACATCATGATAAAACAGGATCTCCCCTCCCTTCTCCGCGCCAACCCCTATCCCGGCCGGGGCATCGTCCTGGGCAGCAGCCCCGGGGCCAGCGCCGCGGTCATTGCCTACTGGATCATGGGCCGCAGCGAAAACAGCCGCAACAGGGTCTTTGAGGCCACAGAGGACGGCATCCGCACCCGGGCCTTTGATGAGAGCCGGATGACGGACCCCTCCCTCATTATCTACCGCCCTGTCCGGCTGGTGGGGCGGCGAGTGGTGGTCACCAACGGCGACCAGACTGACACCATCCGGGATTTCCTCCTGGCGGGCAAAACCTTTGCCCAGGCCCTCCGCACCCGGACGTTTGAGCCGGATGCCCCCAACTGCACCCCCCGCATCTCCGGCCTGCTGGAGCAGGACGGAACCTACACCCTGTCCATTTTGAAGGCCGGGTGCAGCGGTATGTGTGACCGGCAGTTCTTCGAGTACGCCTGCTGCGCGGATACCGGCCACTTCATCAGCACCTATCAGGGGGACGGGGACCCCCTCCCCTCCTTTGCCGGAGAGCCGGTGCCGGTGTCCATCGGCTGCGACAGGGCGGAGGAGCTGGCCGGGGCGCTGTGGGAGAGCCTCAATGAGGCAAACAAGGTCTCCCTCTTTGTCCAGTACATCGATCTGGAAACCGGCTTTCCCGAGACCGTCATCATCAACAAGCTCGGCGGGCGCACCGTCAGCGCCCCCAGGACATCTATCTGGAAGGAGAAATGAAACCATGCAGGAGCTG
>CAJFPI010000064.1 GCA_904398675.1 uncultured Oscillospiraceae bacterium | reverse complement strand
CTGGGCAGCGGCGGCGTCTTCGGCCAGGGGCTCTTCAACGGCATCCAGACACAGTCCCTCAACGAAGCGGCCATCCCGGAGCGGGAGACGGACTTCATCTTCTGCGTGGCGGGGGAGGAGCTGGGGATGGTGGGCTGCCTCCTTATCATCCTTTTGGAGGCCCTGATTATCTACCGCTGTTTCCACACCGCGCGGATGGCCCGGAGCTCCATGGAGTCCCTGGTGTGTGTGGGCTTTGCCACCATGCTGATGTTCCAGGTGGTGGAAAATATCGGGATGTGCCTGTTCATCATGCCGGTGATCGGCCTGACGCTGCCCTTTTTCAGCTACGGCGGCAGCTCCATGGTGACCCTTTTCTGCGCCATGGGGATCGTCTCCGGCATCCGAAAGCGGGCCCTGCCGGAGTGGCTGCGAAATTAAATTATAGGCAAGGATAAAGGGAGATCCCGCCGCTGCATGCGGCGGGATCTCCTTTTGAAAACCTGTAGGGTTCGGGGCTGTATTATTTACCGCAGCACGGCGCCCAGCTCCTTTTCCAGCGTGTCAAGAATATTCTTCAGATCCGCATCGGCCTCTTCGGCGGTGAGGCTCCTGTCATCGGCGCGGAGGATCAGGTTGAAGGCCACCGACTTCTTGCCGGCGGGGATATTGGCCCCCCGGTAGATATCGAAGAGGCTCACGCCCTTCAGAAGGCCCTTGGCCCCGCGGCGGATGGCGTCCTCCAGAGCGCCTACCGTCACCGCCTCATCGCACACCAGGGCGATGTCCCGGGTGACGGAGGGGAACTTGGGCAGGGGGACATACTCGGGGTCGGCTCCCTTAGCGCACAGCAGCTGGCCAAAGTCCAGTTCAGCGCAATAGAACGCCTCGTCCACGCCGTAGTTTTTGGCTACCAGGGGGTGGATCTGGCCCAGTACGCCGATGCGGCGCGCCCCGGCGTACACGTCGGCCACCCGGCCGGGGTGGTAGGAGGGGTTGGGTGTGCAGGGGACCTCAAAACGGACGTCTGCGGCCCGCAGGTCCTTCAGAATGGCCTCCACCGCCCCCTTCAGGACAAAGAAGTCCATGCCCTCCCCGTAGGCGCCCATGGAGAGCACCTTGTTCTCCACCGCCAGGCCGTCGTCGCCTCCGGGAAGATAGATCCGTCCAACCTCATAGAGCCGGGCACCGGGGTTGCGGTAGTTATAGTTCCGGGTGAGGATCTCCAGCATGGAGGGGAGGGTGGTGGTGCGCATGATGGAGGTGTCCTCTCCCAGCGGATTGAGGATCCGGAAGGATTCCCGCCGGGCATCGTCAGCCGCCCAGCGGATCTTGTCGTAGCAGGCGGGGGAGATGAAGGAATAGGTGATGATCTCATCATAGCCCAGGGCGCGGCACATGCTCCCCAGCTGCCGCTCCAGCTTTTCCTCGTCGGAGTAGCCGCCCAGGGTGGTCTGGCCCCGCATGAGGGTGGTGGGGATGTTGTTGTAGCCGTAGAACCGGGCCACCTCCTCTGCCAGGTCCGCCAGCCGCTCCACATCTCCCCGCCAGGAGGGGATCACCACGTCGGCGCTGCCGTTGGGGAAGTCTTTTTTCTCGGTGACGATGCCCACCCGCTCCAGGTAGCAGTACTGATCCACCGGGTGGATGTCGGTACCAAGGAGAGCGTTGACCTTCTCCGGGTCCATCCGGACGGTCCGGGGCTGGGGGACGAAGTTGAGAATATCGATGACGCCGTCCACCACCTCGCCGGCCCCCAGCAGCTCCACCAGCTCACAGGCCCGGTTGACGGCGGGCAGGGTGTTCAGGGGATCCAGACCCTTTTCAAACTTGGCGCTGGCCTCTGTCCGCATGCCAAGGGCCAGCGCCCCCTTGCGGATGCAGGTGCCGTCGAAGTTGGCGGACTCGAACACCACGTCCGCCGTGTCGTCCACGATCTCGCTGTTCTCGCCGCCCATGATGCCGGCCAGACCCACAGCTCTTGTCTCGTCAGCGATGACCAGGTGGTTGGCAGTGAGCTTGCGCACATTCCCGTCCAGGGTAGTGAGCTCCTCGCCCTCCTCCGCACGGCGGACGATGATCTTTCCGCCCTTCACATAGCGGTAGTCGAAGGCGTGCATGGGCTGGCCATACTCCAGCATCACATAGTTGGTGATGTCCACGAT